>DATIUL010000112.1:0-34840 GCA_035466865.1 Anaerolineaceae bacterium
ACAGCTCAACCACCTGTTGATACTGCCATACCAATTACTGAGATCCCCCCGACTGTACCTGCAGAGCCTCAGCCAACGGTTGGAATCCCCTAATCCCTAAAGGAGTCGAATTGACCATTGATTTAGTTCCCCATATTAAAGAATTGCTGTCTGCTGCTGGCTTATCGGGCAACGAAGCCCCGGTGCGTGAAATACTTGAAAAGGCCTGGAGACCGATCAGTGATGAACTGATCACCACCAACGGCGGCAGCTTCATCGCCGTCCAGCATGGTACGGGTGAAACTCCAAGGCCCAAAGTACTTATTGCGGCCCATATGGACGCCATCGGGCTGATGGTAACTACGATTGAGGAGGGTTTCCTGCACTTTACCCAGGTGGGTGGCGTGGACCCTCGCATTCTCCCTGGCCAAATGGTAAACGTGCATGGCACTGCCCAGGGTTCGGATAAAGCCCAGGATATTCCCGGGATGGTAGTCATGCCGGCCGCTCATCTGTTACCCACGGATGCTCCAACGGGTGTGCTTGGACTGAACCACTTGCTTATCGATACAGGCCTTGAAGCAAAAGAGGTTGAGAAACTTGTGCGCGTAGGCGATTTTGTCAATTTTACCCAGGAACCGATGGAGTTGGCTGGCGAGACCATCTGCGGCCACACCCTCGATAACCGCGGTTCCGTTGCTGCCCTCACTGTCTGCCTGGAGATCCTTTCACGGCGTAAACACGTCTGGGATGTCTACGGCGACGCAACTTCCCAGGAGGAAGTTTTTGGCCCAGGAAGTATCACCGATCCTGTGCTTGTACGGCCAGATCTGGCAATTGTCATTGATGTCACTTTCTCCAAAGGTCCCGGTGGCAACGGCTACCTCTCTTGCGAAATCGGTAAAGGCCTTACCGTTGCAACCGGACCGCAGGATCATCCTTACCTGGTGAAAAAACTCCGAAAACTGGCTGAAACACTGGACATTCCTTTCAGCACTGAAGCTTTGCCTGCACCGGGTGGTACTGATGCCTACAGTATTCAGACCGCTGAAAGTGGCATTCCGACCGTGGAAATTGGCTTACCTTTGCGTTATATGCACACCCCGGTTGAATTGGTTTCCATCAAAGACATCCGCCGCGCTGGCCGCTTAATGGCTGAGTTTATCGACTCACTGCCCGCGGATTTTATGAATGAAGTAATTTGGGAGTAGCCATGGCAACACTAAATAAATTCAAACCCATCAATTTTAGCCTTGGCAAAAACGAAATGGATCTGCTTACCCGACTCTGCAATGCTGTTTCCGTATCGGGTGAAGAGCAGGAAGTTCGCAAGATTGTCCTCGAAGAAATTAAAGCTGTTGCCGATGAAGTCAAAACTGATGCCGTGGGTAACGTATTGGTTACCAAGAGAGGTACCACCTCCAACCGGTTAAGGGTAATGCTTTCAGGGCACATGGATGAAGTCGGTTTCATGATTGTGAAAGAAAGCGAAGATGGCACTTATGAGTTTCGAGTCATCGGAGGAATTGATCCCCGACAACTTGTCGGTAAACCCGTGCAAGTTGGGCGTGACCACAAACCCGGAGTCATCGGTGCAAAAGCCATCCATATGACCACTCCAGAAGAGCGTAAAGTTGCCATTCCCGTGGATCAGTTACGCGTCGATCTGGGCCTTGGTGCCAAAGTCAACATCGGCGATCGTGCCACCTTCGCCACCAAGTTGGCTGTACTCGGCCCAAGCCTGCGTTCAAAAGCCCTGGACGATCGCCTGGGTGTCTTCTTCCTTATCCAATTACTCAAGCATGCCCCTGCTAATGTGGATCTATTCCTGGCTTTTACCGTTCAGGAAGAACTGGGATTGCGTGGCGCCAAAGTGGCCGCGTTCAGCTTTGACCCGCAGATTGGCATCGCCTTGGATTCAACCCCTGCCAACGACCTGCCTTTCTTTGAAGGTGATGAGGAAAACACGCGTTACAACACACATCTTGGAGCTGGTCCCGCCATCTATCTAATGGACGGCGCAACCATCGGCGACCGCCGGCTGGTCAAATGGCTCAGCGAAAGCGCGGAAGCGGCTGGGATCCCCTGGCAGTACCGTCAGCCCGGTACAGGTGGAACGGATGCTGGTGCCATTCATAAAACCCGTGCTGGTGTACCCAGCGTAAGCGTTTCCGTCCCTCAACGCTATTTGCATTCGGCGGCTGGGATGGTGCGAAAACAAGATGTTGTCAATACATTCAAGCTGATCCATACGGCGCTTTCACGCCTTGACCCTTCCATTCTTAACTCGTAGGAGAACTGATGAAAAACGAAAAAACTGCAGATAACGTTGAACTGATGAGCCTCATCCAGACATTAGTTGAGACCCCTGGCCCTTCCGGGCAGGAGCACATCATTCGCGAAACTATTAAGGAAATGGTCACAGGGCTAGCAGATGAAATCCGCACGGACGCGCTCGGCAATTTGCTTTGCCGTATGGGCAACAAAAAAGAAAACGGCAAACGCATCATGGTCTCCGCGCATATCGACGAAATTGGTCTGATGGTCATCCATGTGGACGAAAATGGGTTTGCCCGTTTTATCCCGGTGGGCGGCATCAATCCACTTACCTGCCTGGGCGGCAGAGTACTCTTCATGAATGGCGCTCACGGTGTTATCGGGGCTGAAAGACTGGAACCCAACACCATGCCCAAACTTGAGAACCTGTTTATCGACACAGGTGCCACTTCCACTGCTGATAGCCCTGTGAAGATTGGGGATGTTTGCGGTTTTGAGCGTCCGATGCTCGACCTTGGCAAGCGCATCAGCGCCAAATCCATGGATGACCGCATTGCCGCTGTAATCGCCATCATGGCCATGCGTGCCTTGGCCAAACTGCCGGCTGCCAAACGCGGACCCAACGAAGTCTGGTTTGTGTTTAGCACCCAGGAAGAAGTGGGTTTGCGGGGGGCCACAACTGCTGCTTATGGCGTGGACCCTGAAGTTGGTTTTGCCATCGATGTGACCCTCACTGGTGACACACCCAAGGCCTATAAACGCCCCATGGCACTTGGAAAAGGCGCCTGCATTAAAGTGCGCGATAGTTCTTTTATCGCTGATACCCGTGTGGTGAATTGGATGATTAACGAAGCCAAAACACAGGGCATCCCTTATCAAATGGAAGTGCTCGACGCTGGTGGAACCGATGGACGCGCCATTCAAATGACCCGTGCTGGCGTGCCGGCTGGCTGCATCTCCCTTGCTTGCCGTTACGTGCACTCCCCCTCGGAAATGGTGGATAAAGACGACCTGGATGCCTGCATCAAACTGACCGCTGGCCTCGTCAGCAAAGAGGTAAAGCTTTAGGTTTACAATTGAAGCCTGAGGTATAGCTGATTTGTCTGTTAAAACTCAATCTGAAAAGCATAAAACTTACTTAAGCCTCCTTGTGGGGCTTATCTTGGTTCTTATGCTTTCTGCTTGCTCGGTCTTGCAGGAGGCTGGCTTAAATTTGCCCTGGGAGGTTCAACCCACCCAATTTCCCACGCTCAATCCAGATTTATTCAGCTCTCCAACATTATCTGCTTCCACATCTGAAAAAACACCAGCCAGTACTACACCGGAATCCGCCTCCATTTTGACGATTTGGTTTCCACCAGAGATGGACCCTAAGTCTGATTCGCCAGCGGCAAAACTTTTACTCGATAAACTGGAAGATTTTGCTAAAGAAAACAACATGCAATTACAAACCCGTCCGAAAGCTGCCAAAGGCAGTGGAGGTTTGCTGGACTCTTTGGCTGCCGCAAAAGCTGCAGCTCCGGATGCGTTGCCTGACCTAGTGATTCTGGACCAGGACGATCTGGCACTGGCAGCATCAAAAGGTTACCTAAGCCCGTTGCCCATAGAGGTTTTTTTGGGCGATGAGAAGGACTGGTTTGAAGCTGCTCGCGCGATGACAAACTTTGAAGGGCAAACTTACGGTGCTCCAATCAGCCTGGACCCATATATTTTTGGCATGACCGGAGTTTCAAGTATCAATAATGGCGGCTGGTCGGGCCTCCGAACAAGCCTCGGCAAAGTCGCCTTTGCGGCAGATGACCCGCGCGGCATCTTCCTGATGAATATCTACATTGCTGAGGGTGGAAACGTTCAGGATTCGCTTAAACACCCGGTTTTGGATCAGGAGCCACTTGCTCGCACCATGCTCTATCTGCACCAAGCCTATCTGGATCGCCATATCAGCACCATTTCTGTTCAGGCTCAAACTGAAGCACAGATACTGGACGCTTTATTGAATGGCAACACTGACATTGGTTTTATAAAACTAAGTCAGCTACTTAAGAACAATCAGGAAAAGACCAACGCGGTTGCCTTACGCATCTCCTTGCCCGGTAAGACACTGGCACAGGGGCGATTCTGGGCCATTACCACTTCGAATCCGGCAAAGCTTTCCAAAATACAAGCTTTGATCCTGGCGGTTTCTTCCCCCGAGTTTATGGGCGGCTACACAAAAGCTTTGGGTGTTCTGCCAGCCAGGCCATCCGCTCTTGAATCGTGGTCCGATCTCAGCACTGAAGTGCCATGGACACGTATTGGCGAATTATCCCTGCCCATGCCCGAAGAAAGCATCATTAACCGGCTGGGACCGATTTTGCGCAAGGCCACACTGGACGACCTAACGGAAACAGGCAATCCAGAGGAAATTACCTCCCGCACATTGGAGAGCGTCAAGTGAGTACGAATCTAAAAGACGATCTCAAAAAAAAGGTTTCTGACCCTTGGGCCGGCACCTGGTCCGCGCTGATCATCCTGATTTTCGTGGTAATTGCGCTGTTGGTGCTAACGACTTTACGTTCCAATCAAGCTCTACTTATTGCAAGCCAACAGACGGCTACGGTTTTGGCAAGCACAACGAAAACGCCTGAACCAATGAGCCCTGAAAATGTAGAATATATCCCACCCATCATCGATACCAACTTATTAGTTGCATTGGCTGGTCTGATGCTTTTGTTAGTGCTGGTAGTGATGCTGCGTGAAGTGACCTGGTTCCGCAAGAAAACTAAAAAATAGTCGAAGCCTTCAGGTTTGTAGACTTCCCAAATTAAGATTCGGATTCCCAAAGAGTTTATACCTAGATTGTCTCCCGGCTGAGAAGGCTTGATTTATAATCCTCGAATGAGGAGATAAGCCATGGAAACCAGACTAAGAAAACTCATCCAGATTATGGAAGCAAACGGGCTTGACGCGGTGGCCCTTAACCCTGGTTCGAACCTGTCTTATCTGACTGGGTTGGATTTTCACCTGATGGAGCGTCCAGTAATTGTGCTCTTTGGTGCGGATGGCAAAGTTTCGATAGTCCTGCCAGCATTGGAAAAAGGAAAATTGGAGGCCCTCAAGTACCCTATCCATTCCAAAACCTATGGAGACGACCCCGCAGAGTGGAATCAAGCGTTCGTTGATGGCTTTGCGGACTTTAGTGGCCGACCGCTCCGGATTGGTGTGGAACCAAACCGCATGCGGATTCTGGAGGAAAGTTACCTCCAGCAAGCCCTCCCAAAAGCCGAACTTGTGCACGCTGGCTCCACACTCGCCGTCCTGCGCCTTCATAAGGACGAAAAGGAATTGGCGAAAATGCGACAGGCCGCCATCATTGCCCAGAATGCCTTGCTTGCCACATTGCGTGTCATCCGTCCCGGTTGGACGGAACAGCAAATTGCTGCTGAGTTGTCCATCCAACTCCTCCGGGCTGGCTCACAAGGGGAAGGTTTTAGTTCCATCGTTGCACTCAGTGAAAACGCGGCCAATCCGCATTCAACGCCTGGGCAACGCACACTTTCGGAAGGTGATTTTTTGCTGATTGATTATGGCGCTATTTTTGAAGGCTACGCTTCTGATATCACCCGCACATTCTCATATGGGGAAGTAAGCGAGGAGATGCAAACGGTGGCGGGCCTGGTTTACGAGGCCAATTGCGGCGCGCGAGAAAATGGCAAACCCGGTATGCCTGCCGGCACAGTGGACGGTTTTGCCCGTTCAATCATCGAGGCAGGAGGATACGGTGAATTCTTTACGCATCGCACCGGGCACGGTTTGGGAATGGAAATTCATGAAGCACCTTATATTTTCGCGGGCAATCCACTTCTGCTTGAAGAAGGCATGACGTTTACCATCGAACCCGGCATCTATTTACCTGGACGATTTGGGGTTCGTATAGAAGATGATGTTGTGGTCACCTCTGAAGGTTTGCGCAGCCTCACCGATCTGCCCAGGCGTGTACTGCCATTGGAATCCTTCTGGAAATGAAACGAATTTTTGCGAGTGAACGGCGCGATCTCAATCTGATTGCGCTTTCTTTGATGGTTTGGTCCCTTGGCGAGGGTTTGTTTATGATTTTCCAGCCCATTTACCTGCAGGAATTGGGTGCAAACCCCATACAGATTGGCTTCATCATCAGCCTAAGCATGGTGGTGATTGGCCTCATGCACATTCCAGTTGGTTTTATCAGTGACCGGGTAAGCCGGAAAAAACTCATGGTATTAAGTTGGATAATCGGCTGTATAGCAGCTCTGCTGATGGCCCTTAGCCGCAATCTCCTTCCATTTGTAATGGGAATGCTGCTCTATAACATAACTGGGTCAGTGATTGCCCCTATGAATAGTTACATTTCTGACTGTAAAGGAACTTGGTCTGATAATCAGGCTTTCACTTTTATTTCCGCATCATACATGGTTGGTTATCTCTTCGGACCTATCATGGGCGGATTTCTGGCCGAACGGATAGGCCTCAGACTGCTGTACTTAATTGCTACCGCTATTTTTGTGATATCCACGTGGATGATCTTTAAGATTAAGGATCAGCCTGTGCACCCAGCGGATGGAAAACCTGCGGCCCGGGCCTTGTTTAGAAACCGAACATTTGTGATGGCTTGTCTGCTGATCTTTGCCGTGGCATTTGCAACTTACCTGCCTAACCCACTGACTTCAAACTTTTTACACAATCAGCGTGGCATTAGTCTGCAGACCCTGGGCATCTTTGGCATGGTCATGAGTGCTGGCGGTATTCTTTTCAACTTATTTCTGGGCAAAATGCTTGCATGGCCCATCTATCTTATTGGTCAAACAGCCGTCATCGCGTTTTCAGTTTTATTGGTAAAAGGTAGGTCAGAACTCATTTTTGGCCTGGCTTACTTCATGTTGGGCGGCTTTCGCGTGATTAACGCAATTACATCTTCTGTAGTGAGGCCCCTGTTGCACAAAGCCCAGGTAGGTTTGGGGTTTGGAATTGCGGAAACCTCAAAATCGCTGGCGTTTATCCTTGCACCGGTTCTAGCTGGCTACCTTTACAACCGCGACCCTGAATTGATCTATCAAGTGGCCATCGGGATGGGAGTGGTCATGTTGTTGTTCCTGTTGCTTGTTGGCCGAAAGACCAGTTTTCTGCACTATAAAGCCGAAAGTCTGGATGCCACGGATGCTCTACCTCCTGGCCGTGCCTGATATTATCCAGTGATCCCAGCCTGACTGAAAACTTACATTAAGACGAAATTCTCCTGATTATTGCCTCCCATTTATTGAGCATTACCTGCCTTGTTGCGGTAAATTTGGAAACCGGGTCTTATTAGCTCCTTTAATTCACCTGATTCCCAAAAGGTGGCAGTTTCCCCGTTCGAAGCTAATAAGATTGTTAATGATTTGATAATCGGGGTTAATGCTATTGACAAAACCAGAGAGGGTCATATAATCAATTTATGAGAGCGCTCCCACGGGAAACGCTCCTACAAAAGGACACCCTTATGCCCCTCACCCTAGAGGATATCGCAAAAATCAGTGGCGTTTCCAGATCCACAGTTTCAAGAGTGGTAAATCACGATCGTAGAGTAAGCTCAACTACACGGGAACATGTCCTTGAGGTCATCGAAGAATACAATTTTTATCCCAATTTGGCAGCCAGGGGTTTGGCTTCAGGACACACGAATGTCCTGGGTGTAATTATTCCCGCAGGCGTACCATCCCTGTTCACTGACCCTTATTTCCCCATCTTGCTTCAGGGTGTGTCATCAGCCTGCAACAAACTGGATTATTCCGTTATGCTTTCGATTTCAGACGTAGCATCGGAAAAACGTCTGGTTGGCCGCCTGGTTCAAAATCACCTGGTCGATGGAGTTATTGTTGCCTCAACTTTGCTTGGCGACCCCATTCAGAACACGTTGACCAATAGTGATCTGCCATTTGTGATTGTTGGCCGTCAACCAAATCTAGCTGCCAATGTAATCGACATCGATAACAGGCACGCTGTTCACCAGGCCGTTGATTTTCTGATTGGGCAGGGTTATAAGCGAATCGCTACCATTACCGGTCCCTTAAACCAAATGGCTGGTGTGGATCGTCTTGATGGATACAAAGATGCCTTGAAAGCCGCTGGCCTAAAAATTGATACCCGTTTGATTGCTGAAGGCAACTTTACTGAATATGGAGGCTATCAAGGCATGAAGTCCTTGCTTCCTTACAAACCCGAAGCAGTCTTTGCTGCCAGTGATAACACAGCCATAGGGGCATTACATTGCCTGAATGAAGTTGGCCTACACGTGCCAGATGATATTGGCTTAATTGGGTTTGATGACATCCCTGCCTCCAGCACACTCACGCCCCCCTTATCCACGGTCAGGCAGCCTATTCATGGAATGGGTGAGGCTGCAGCAAAATTACTGATTGAGGCCATTGAAAGCGGCTCCAAAGAACACCATTCTGTCACTTTGCCGACCGAGCTGGTGGTTCGCAATTCCACTGCCCGGGTAAATCATTACCAAACCATAATCGGATGAGGAGATCGTCCAAACAATGATGAAGGAGGAGATCGAAAATTTGCGAAATTACACGTTTTCTGCAGTCTTGATACCATTTTCTACAATATTCACAAAAGGAGAATATTAATGAAACGTACAATGATAGTTCTTTCCATCGTGATCGTGCTCAGCATGATCCTTGGGGCTTGTGTTCAACCCACAGCCGCCCCAACCGCCGCACCAGTTGTTGAACCTACCAAAGCCCCCGTCGTCGAACCTACCAAGGCACCCGTCGTTGAGCCAACGGTAGCTCCAACTGAGGCACCCGTTGCCACCGAAGCCCCCGTGGTAGAAGTCAAAGCTGGCGATACAGTTCTTCCCCGCAATGAGACCCTGTACTTCAACGGTCAGCAGTGGGGCACCGTCGTTGGCTGGAACCCCTATTCATCCAGCAACAATAACGCCCTGGCGATTGCAGCTCAGGATAATGCCCGCGTCATCATGTTTGAGACACCTTATATTTACAACATGATGGACGGCAAGCAGTATCCACTCCTCGCTGATGGGGATTACGCCTGGAACGAGGCTGGCACTGAGATTACCTTCAAGATGAATGCCGCTGCAAAATGGAATGACGGCACCCCTGTAACTGCTGATGATGTTGCCTATACCTGGGCTTCCCACATCAAGTACAACACCGGCGCTGCTGTTTCCAATAAGGATTACATTGAAACTATTGAAGCTGTTGACCCCACTACAGTGGTTGTCAAAGCAAAACTTGGGGAAGACGGGAAACCTGTCAACAGCATGATCGTCAAGGCTTACCTGAGCACAAACTATGTCATCCAAAAAGCATGGACTGAAATCCTTGAAGCACGCATCGGCACAGAGACTGATAAATTCCTGACCGATCCTGCTGAGGATGTTGCTTACTCCGGACCTTACGGAAAATTCTTCTCTGATGACAGCAAGGTCGTCTACATCCGTAACGACAACTATTGGGGACAGGATGCCTCTATGTGGGGAAAACTGCCCGCGCCTAAGTACCTTGCCCACATCATCTACAAGGACAATGCTGCTGGTACCACTGCCCTCCAGGCTGGCGAAGTTGATGTTTCACAACAATTCAACTCCAATGTCCAGGATTTCTGGCTGAAAGACAACCTGCCGATTTCGACCTACCTTCCCGAAGCTCCCTACGGCATCGGCGCAAGCCTCCCGACCGCCTTCTTTAACCTTGCTGTACCCGGTCTGGATCAAGTTGCCATCCGCAAGGCAATTGCCATGGCAGTCGATTACGACACCATTATCGCCAACGCCATGACCAACCAATCTGCTACTTTCACCCAGGTTCCTCGTTCACTGATGAACCCAACTCCAGGCGAACAGGCTATGTATGATCAAGCAGCCGTTGCGGATCTGCAGTGGGCCGGAAACGACATCGAAGGCGCCAACAAGCTGCTGGATGATGCTGGCATCAAGGACACCAATGGCGATGGAAACCGTGAATTCAACGGCAAGGAATTGGCCTTCCAGGCTCTTTGCCCGAATGGCTGGTCCGACTGGCAAGCGGCTATGGAAGTTGTAGCAGCTGCTGGTGCCAAGATTGGCATCAATATCACCACCAACTTCCCCGAATGGGGCGTCTACCAAACTGTTGTGACCAACTGGCCGCTGCAGGAAGGTTATGACATCTTCATGATGTGGTCTGATGGTGCTGGCCCCACCCAACCCTGGAGCCGTACTCAGAAGATCTTGCACAGCATGTTTGCTGAAACCACGAACAACTGGAACGGAAACTACGGTGGATACAAGAACCCTGCAGCTGACGCTCTGATTGATGAAATCGCGAAAATCGCTGATGCAGATAAGATCAAAGCCAATTACACTGAATTGGTCAAGATTTATCTGACCGACGTACCTTCCTTCACCCTGATGTATCGCCCGCAGTCCTTCCATACAGTCAACGAGAGTGTCTGGACGAACTTCCCGTACGAAGGTGATGGCACAGACCCAGCTGTACCTCCCTTGGATCTCACCGATGGTTACAGTATTGCCGGCCTCTACAATTTGACTCTGGTCAACCCATAACATAATCAGTACTTTAGAGCCATGTTCCGCAACCGCGGAACATGGCTCACTTCAATAGGGGCGGGGAAGGGAGTCAGTCTTGAAAGGTTACTGGAAGTATTTCAGAAAAAAACTGCTGTGGTTGCTGATCACGACAATTTTCGCGTTTGTTTTGAACTTTTTGCTTCCAAGGCTGATGCCGGGCGACCCGGTTGCCGGAATTGTTTCGCGACTTGCCCAGGGTATGTCAACAACCACGGGGGTCAAGGAAATTTATGAGAACTACGCCGAACAATTTGGCATCAACAAACCGATAATTGAACAGTTCATCATCTATGTTCGAAATGTTTTCAGAGGGGAGTTTGGCGTTTCATTCACCCAATTCCCACGGCCTGTATCAGATATTCTCAGGTCGGCGGTTACCTGGACGATAGCTCTGCAGTTGCCCGCCGTCATTGTTGGTTGGATCCTGGGTAACACACTGGGCGCGGTGGCAGCCTACCGCAAGGGGCCATTTGATAAAGCTTTACTACCGCTGAGTATATTAATCAGTAATTTCCCCGCTTTTGGCATGGCAGTGATCCTTTTAGTTGTGTTTTCTGTCAAGCTCAGGTGGTTTCCAACTTCTGGGGGTTATGGTTTTGACATGATACCCACTCTCAGCTGGGGTTTCATTGCATCCGTTTTGCATCATTATGTTTTGCCATTCCTGTCGATTGTGTTAATCACCATTGGTGGTCAGGCGATAGGCATGCGCTCCATGGCGATTTACGAACTAAATGCCGATTACGTAAAGTATTCCCGCTTTATGGGCATTAAGGATAACCAAATTGTCAGATACGTATTCAGAAATGCCATGCTGCCCCAGTTAACAGGGTTAGCACTCTCAATAGGCACGATGGTGGGAGGGTCGATTGTCGCTGAAACGATTTTCAGCTATCCCGGTTTAGGTACAACTATCCTTTCTGCCATTAAGGGGCAGGACTACCCGCTTGTTTCTGCCGTAACTTTGATTATTACGATTATGGTTTTGATTGTGAACTTCCTCGTAGAAGTATTCTACGGTTTTGTTGATCCTCGCATCCGTGCGACCCAGGCTGAATAAGGAGGGGCACCGATGAGAAACACGCTTAAGAACATTTTTAAGGACAGTAAGTTCAGATTGGGCTTTGGAATACTGGTTTTCCTGCTCTTGATGATTTTCCTGTATCCGCTATTTGTGCCCAATCCGCCCCTCGAGATTATCGGCAGAGGCACCTTCTTCCCACCTGGAGTTTACGTTAGCAATTTAGATAGTATCAATGGTGCCCCAATCTATAGCCTGACTCTTGCGGATGCTGAAGCCAAGCGTCTGGCTTCCAAGCTTGCGCTTGAAGACAGGGTTGAAATGAAGACCTATCTGCTGGCAATCGGTATACCCGAAGAGCAGATTGACGTGGAGGATACCGAGGCATTGCTAACGCTTTGGGCGGAGAAATATGACCCCCAAGTGCGGGTTAAGGGCATGATTAATTCTAAAGTGCAGTACTATCGCCGCCTGAACGACAAGCTTGTAAGTTTGCTTGATTCTGAAGGTCTCATTCTTGCCAGGGAAACCGACGGAGCGCTTGAAAAGACCGGACAGGTTTTGCCTTTGGATTACGTAAATATTGGCGAGGTCTCCAGTGTACGGGTTCTGCCCCTTGGAACGGATAACTTTGGAAGGGATGTACTGACAGAGTTGGTTAAAGCCACCGCGGTCTCGCTGCAGATTGGCTTGATTGCAGGCTCAATCGCCACCGCGATCGGATTGGTGCTGGGTTTGATTTCTGGCTATGTAGGGGGTTGGCTGGACGACTTCATCATGTTCTTTACAAACCTGCTGATTGTTATCCCAAGCCTGATTATCTTAATTTTGGTTTCTTACAGTATCAGTCAGAGCGAGCGCGGGCCGACAACCATAGCAATCGTGATCGGATTAACATCGTGGGTCTGGACAACAAAAGCGGTTCGTGCCCAAGTCATTTCATTGCGCAACCGCGACCACGTCAACTTGTCCAAATTATCAGGTCACTCAACCGCTTCGATCATTTTGCGGGATATTCTGCCATACATCGCCTCGTATGTGGTGATGGCCTTTATCCTACAGATTTCATCCGCGATTCTTGCTGAGGCCAGCCTATCAATTTTAGGTTTGGGTCCGAAAACCACTTTGGTTCCTACATTAGGATTGATGATGAACTGGGCAATGATTTACCAGGCCCATATTTTGGGTAAATGGTGGGCTTACTTCCCAGTCATCGTGGTCATTGCTTTGATTACCTTCTCGATGAACCTGATCAATACCAGCCTCGATCAAATCTTCAATCCGGCATTAAGGGAATAGGTGTTGCATGGGAAAAATCATCCTACAGGTAAATAACCTTAAAACCAAGTACATAACGCGCTATAACGAAGACGTCTACGCCGTCAACGATGTCTCACTAGAAGTAGAAGAGGGGAAATCCCTTGGGATCGCGGGCGAGTCGGGCTGCGGTAAGTCCACATTGGCACTCAGCCTGATGGGTTATTACTTTGCGCCTTTGCACTACGTTAGCGGGGACATTGTCATCGACGGCAAGAATATCTCCAGTCTTGATGCGGATGTGGTCAGGCAATCCGTACTGGGTAAGGAGATTGCTTACATTCCGCAATCCGCCATGAATGCGCTAAACCCAACTCGCAAGATCATCAATTTTATTGAGGATGTTGTCCTGGCACATGAGCCGAAAACGGACAAGAAGGAAATTCGTCAACTTGCCGAGACACGCTTTGAACTATTGGGGTTGCCAAAATCTGTTCTGGATCACTACCCTGTGGAGCTCTCGGGAGGCATGAAGCAGCGCACAGTCATCGCGATTTCGGTCTTCCTTTCCCCAAAAATTCTGATCGCGGATGAACCTTCATCAGCACTGGATGTCTCCAGCCAGAAAATGGTCATCAAGATGCTTTTGGACCTGATGGACCGGGGCTTGGTCAAATCTATGATTTTCATCACCCATGAGTTGCCGCTGCTTTATAACGTCACAGACGACATCATGGTCATGTATGCGGGCCAAATTGTGGAAAAAGGCTCAGCTCATCAAACAGTCTTTGACCCCCTGCATCCATATGCCAAAGGTCTGATGGGCTCGATCATCGTACCCGAGGCTGGCGTACGCAACGCCAAACTTTCCTCAATTCCAGGCGTTCCCCCCAACCTAAAGCATCCCCCTCAGGGCTGTCAATTTGCTGAACGCTGCAAGTATGTCGTGCCTGAATGTAAGACGCACGAGATCTCAATGCGTCCGGCAGAAGGTGACCGCGCTTACCGCTGCATTTTCGGCGAGGATGTGTTAAGAAAGGCGTATAGCAATGGCTGAAGAAATCTGTGAAGCCTGTCTGAGTGGTACTAATCTCACCAAAATCTACGCTTTTGGGAAATCCCGTACGGTGGCAGTGGATAACATCAATTTTTGTTTCAATGCCGGCAAAGTGGTTTCAATTGTGGGCGAATCAGGCAGTGGGAAGACGACGCTTGCAAAAATGCTGCTGGGTTTGACCAGCGTGACCTCGGGTCAAATCCACTTCCGTGGAAAGCCCTTGGATATCAGCTCACCCAGGAAACGCAAGGAATACTGGAAATCGATTCAAGCCATTTTTCAGGATCCCTACTCGTCCTACAATATTTTTACCAAAATCGATGACGTGCTTTTGGACTGTATTAACCTGTGTGGTGGCGGCAAACTTCCCAAAGCGGAAAAATTGGCAATGATGGAAGAAGCCTGCCGCTTTGTCAATCTCAAGTTCGCTGAGCTCACCAACAAGTACCCGTTCGAGCTCTCTGGTGGTCAGATGCAACGCTTGATGATTGCACGCGTCTTTTTACTGAAGCCCCAAATCCTGCTGGCGGATGAACCAACTTCGATGATTGATGCTTGCAGTCGCGCAACCATCCTGGAGATGCTGCTCAAGCTGCGCGATGAAATCAATATGACCCTGATCTTCATCACCCACGATATTGGCCTGGCTTACTACATTTCGGACGAAGTCTACATCATGGAGCATGGCAAAATTGTGGAGTGTGGTGACGCTGACGAAGTAATACTTCATCCCCAGGAAGCCTACACCAAGCGTTTGATCAACGATGTCCCCAAGATTTATGAACCCTGGGATCTTTCCACTGTCGACTACCATCTCTGAGATTGGGAGTTAAAGCGACAGCGCGGTATGCAACCAGGATCGACCAACCGACTTTTAGGATACCCCGAAGATCAGCGTCTGCTTATTTTGAATGCCGATGATTTTGGCATGTGCCATGCCGTTAACCAGGGCATTATCGATGTGCTTGAGGCGGGGATTATCCGCTCCACCAGCCTGATGGTATGCACTGCATGGGCAAACGAGGCTGCTCAGTATCTGAGGCAGCACCCCGAGGTCCATTTTGGCGTCCACCTGACCGCGGTTTGCGACTCACCTCTCTACAACTGGGGTCCTTGCTTGCCTGTTGACCAGGTGCCAGCACTGGTTACACCGCAGGGGCGTTTTTGGGAATTTGAAGACTTTCACAACTATGAAAGGTCCGGTTTTTTACCCCAACTGGAGCTTGAATTTCGCAAGCAAATCCACTTGGCTTACGAACTGGGATTGCAGCCTGACCATCTGGATTGGCACTCCATCCGCTTAAACAAAAAGACAGAGGTCTTCACAATGTTGCTCCGTCTCGCGCGTGAATTCAAACTGCCCTTACGTACCTTTGGGGTAGGAAATATCAAGAAGGTGCAGGCGTTGGGCTTACCCTGCAATGATTATGATTTGATGGATAGCTATGTGATTAGGCCCACCGGGCAGCCAGAGTGTTACAAGGAACTGGCAAAAGAAATCAAGCCAGGCCTGAACGAGTGGGCGATCCATCCGGGCATCGCCAATGAAGAATTAATGGCAATTGACCCAACAAGCCGGGGGATCCGGCAGCGGGATCACGATTATTGGATCTCGCCTGCTGCCCGACAGGATTTGGATGACCAAAACGCATTGGTCCTCGATTACACCGCACTGCAACCATTCTGGCAATACCTGGAGGCGTAATGATTATTCAAGATTTGACTGGGGCGTGGCAATTCAGGCAGGCAGGTTCCCAAGATTGGCTGCCCGCAACTGTTCCCGGAGGCGTGCATACGGACTTGATGGCGCTGGAATATATTCCAGACCCTTTTGACGGGGATAATGAGGCCAAAGTGCAATGGGTGGCGGAGGCCGATTGGGAGTATCAGCTCTTGTTTACCCCCAAGGCAGATCTGCTGAACCAAGCCCATATTGAACTGGTCTGTGACGGCCTGGATACGCTGGCCGAGCTCAGTCTGAACGGTGAATTGCTTGGTAAGGCCGATAATATGTTCCGCCAGTATCGCTTCGATCTCAGGCCTTTGTTAAAAGAGGGCGCAAATCAGCTTGCAATTAAGTTTGCTTCACCAGTGTGTTATTGTGCTGAACGCCAGGCTCAGGAACCCATGGTTGGGGTAAGCCAGGCACTGGTGGGGGGTCCGCATCTGCGCAAAGCACCCTGCCAGTTTGGTTGGGACTGGGGCCCGCAGCTGCCTCCTATCGGCATCTGGAAAAACATCCGATTGGAGGCCTGGCCGGAAGCCAGGTTCGAAGACGTACACCTGCGCCAAAAACATGATAGTGGAAAGGTGACGGTCTCAGCCAGACTTGTTATTACTCGGCCAGTGGCCGGGTACCTGGCGCATCTTGAAGTGACGTCGCCTGATGGGGGCCAGGTATTGAAAGCAGAAACACCGTTTGAGGGCACCGATGGTTTGCTTGAGGTTGAGATTGATCAGCCCCAACTCTGGTGGCCAAACGGTTATGGCACCCAGCCACTCTACGATGTCAAGATTAGCCTCGAAAAAGAGGCTATGCTTCTAGACCAACGCCAATACAAATTGGGCTTGCGCACCATCGACCTCATTCAGGAACCTGACGAGTGGGGTGAGAGTTTCAAATTCGCCGTCAATGGCATTAATATCTTTGCCAAAGGCTCCAACTGGATTCCAACCGATTCCTTCCCAACCCGCATCACTCGGCACAAACTTGAGCAACTATTGGGTGACGCGGTGAGGGTAAATCAAAACATGCTCAGAGTCTGGGGCGGGGGCTTCTACGAGTCCGAAGAATTTTATGACCTCTGCGATCAGTATGGCATCTTGGTCTGGCAGGATTTCATCTTCTCCTGCAGTATGTATCCACTTGGTGTACCTGGCTTCCTTGAGAACGTTCATGAGGAGGTTGTGCAAAACACGCGCCGTTTGCGCCATCGTACCAGTTTGGCCTTGTGGTGTGGCAATAATGAGATGGAAGAAGGTTGGGTGGATTGGCAGTGGGACAAATCCAAATTTGGCTATCTGGAAGAAGCCTATGACCGCTTTTTCCACCATCAGCTCAAAGATTGGTGCCAGAATGAAGACCCCGACCGGCCATATTGGCCAAGCTCGCCCTCCTCGGGCACACCCTTCAAAAATCCCAACGGACAGGAACGCGGAGACGCGCATTATTGGCAGGTTTGGCACGGCCGTCAGCCTTTCACGGCCTATCGCCAGCAATTCCCGCGCTTCATGAGCGAATTTGGTTTCCAGTCATTGCCGCCCATGCGCACGGTGCACAGCTATGCCAGCCAGGCGGACTTGAACATGACCTCTTATATTATGGAGGGGCATCAGAAAAATCAACGTGGCAATGAATTGATTGTCAGCCAGATGCTGGACCAATACCGCCTACCCAAGGATTTTGAGTCTTTGGATTATTTGAGCATGGTTTTGCAAGCTAATGGCATTCGCTATGGGGTTGAACACTGGCGGCGCCACAGCCACCGGGTGGCCGGCACGCTGTATTGGCAGTTGAATGACTGCTGGCCGGTAGCATCCTGGTCAAGCCTGGATTATTTCGGGCGCTGGAAAGCGCTGCATTATGCCGCACGCCACTTTTACGCGCCTGTACTACTCTCGATTGAGGATGAGGGCTTGTTGCAAAAGGTGTTCGTTACCAACGATTCCCTTCAGTCAGTAGCTGGGACGGTGCAAATACGAGCTGAAAGTTTGGCTGGGCAGGCACTTCATACTGCAGAATACACCATTGAAGTGGAACCCCAGGTAGTTAACAAAGTCTGCGAACTTGACTGCAGCCTCTTTGTGACTGGGGACTTACTGAGAGAGACCGTATTTATTGCCGAATTCTGGCAAGCAGGGCAATTGGTTGAACGGAAAACTGCTTTCTTCGCGCCGATTAAGCACCTCGCCCTGGCTGACCCCGGCATCAGCGCGACAGTCGAAATTGAGGACGGTGAGGCAAGAGTCACCCTTAAGGCGGAAACACTGGCTCTGCAGGTTCAAGTAGGTTTTGAAGGCTTGGATTGCGTCTTTAGCGATAATTACTTTGACCTACCTGCCAATACACCAATCAGCCTTAGTACCCGACTGCCTCAAGAAATTAGCGCGGAAGTTTTGCAGTCACTTTTGCGTGTTCAGACGATTTACGACTCTTACGCACATTGAAAGGCAGAGAAAAATTATGAAACCAGACCTTGCACAAATCATCAAAGGAATGACTCTCGAAGAAAAAGCTGCCCTCTCCATTGGCGCGCACTTCATGTCTACAACTCCCATCGAACACCTGGGCATACCCGAAGTTACGTGTAGCGATGGCCCGCATGGCGTGCGCCGTATGCCAGACCCCCACTCCGCAGAAGGCAAGAGCCTGCCTGCCACCGCTTTCCCAACGGCCTCCACCGCGGCTTCAACGTGGAATCTGGATCTGATTGAACGCGAAGGTGAAGCACTGGGCGAAGAGTGTAATGCCTTTGGGATTGACATTTTGCTGGGACCTGGCGTGTGCATGAAACGCTCTCCCCTTTGCGGACGGAATTTCGAGTACTTCTCTGAGGACCCATATCTTGCCGGCAAATTGGCAGCGGCTTGGATTAAAGGAATGCAGCACAAAGGCGCAGGAACCTCCATCAAGCATTATGCAGCCAATAACCAGGAGTTCCACCGCATGTTCGTGGATGCACAGATTGATGAACGCACCCTGCGTGAAATTTATCTCACTGCCTTTGAAATTGCCATCAAAGAAGCTCAGCCGTGGACGGTGATGTGCTCTTACAACCGTGTTAATGGTGCTTATGCTTCCGAAAGTTACAAACTGCTCACCGAGATCCTTAGGAACGAATGGGGATTTGAAGGCTTCGTGATGTCGGACTGGGGTGCCGTGCATGACCGCGTGGCAGCCCTCAAAGGTGGTTTGGACCTTGAAATGCCTGGTCCCCAACCCGCCCGCGTGCAAGAAGTCATCGCCGCGGTGAAGGATGGCAGCTTGGATGAGGCTGTATTGGACGAATCCGTCCGGCGTATCCTGCGCATAGCCTTCAAATCCAAGGAAAAGCGCAAGAACAAATCCTACAGCCAGGTCGAACATCACGCCTTGGCCCGTGAGATTGCCAGCGAAGGCATCGTGTTACTGAAGAATGCAGATATATTGCCCTTCAAGGGAGTTAAGTCAATCGCGGTCATTGGCCGCACAGCTCTTAAACCCTTCTTTGAAGGGGGCGGCAGCTCCAATGTGCGAGCAAGCGAAATTGACAGCCCCATGGATGCTTTCGAAGAAGTTGCCCCACAGGTTGCCTTTACCCAGGTGCAGGGTTGCCCCGAAGAACGCGAGGAACAGCCTGACCTTATAAAGGAAGCAGTAGATGCTGCCAAGGCAGCAGACGCAGCCTTACTGATGTTAGCGCTACCCCAATGGGATGAATCGGAAGGCTACGACCGCCTGGATCTCAACCTGACAGCTCACCAAATCGCCCTGATTAAGGCAGTTGCCAAAGCCCAACCGAAGACTGTAGTTGTCATCAACGGTGGCGCACCGGTGGTCATGCAGGAATGGATTGACATGGTGCCAGGCCTATTGCAGGCTGGGATGTTTGGCCAGGGAGGCGCATCCCCACTGGCAGATATTTTGTTTGGGCGCCTCAACCCAAGTGGAAAACTTGCTGAAACTTACCCAATTAATCTGGAAGATACCCCCGCCTACCTTAATTGGCCGGGTGAAAACGGGGTGGTGCGCTACGGCGAAGGCTTGTTCATCGGTTATCGTTATTATGATGCCAAGAAAATGCCGGTGCAGTTCCCGTTTGGGTATGGGCTCAGTTTCACCAGTTTTGCCTATGGTGAACCCAAACTGAGCGCGCAGTCTATTAAGGCAGACGACACTCTGACCGTCAGCTTTGAAGTTACCAACACGGGCAAGATGGCCGGCAAGGAAGCTGTTCAGCTTTACGTGCGGCCGCTGCAAAGCAAGTTGGTTCGCCCGGTTAAGGAACTTAAAGGCTTTGCCAAGCTTAGTCTGCAACCTGGTGAGACCAAAACCGCTGAGATTAAGTTGAGCCGGCGTGCTTTTGCCTATTACCATCCGGTCCACAAAGATTGGGTGGTGGATGATGGCCAATATGAACTGTTGATTGGTTCTTCCAGTGCAGATATTCGTACCAGGGCTGAGGTCACAGTTGTTGAGAACAAAAAACTGCCATCCTTGTTGCACGCTGAATCAACTTTGCGCGAATGGGGCGCAGACCCAAGGGGTAAGCCGATAATTGAGGCATTCATGGCTACGATGGCAGCCCTTCAGCCTCCCAAAGAAGTAAAACCAGATAGCGAGCGCGAGGCGATTGATATCTTTATGGATTTCATGCTTCCCGATATGCCCCTCAGGGACGTGCTGCAGTTTGTGAACCCCGATCCGAAACGCTCTGCCCAGCAGGTTGTTGAGGATATGCTCGCGAAGGTCAAGAAGTAAATTGTGATAGCGCAATAAATTGATCAAGTTCCAACCATCGAGGTGTTGGAATACAACACCTCGATGACTGATTTACCAGAATTTTGGGTAAGGATTCTGGGAAAAACTTGTATTACTTAGTGAGGAACATATACGATCCGCAGACGTCCTAAGAATGAACTTGAACACAAAAATTGATTTTGACCAGATGGTCTAATAAAATTTTGACAATTCTACTTTGCGGAGGCGCGAAATGCTAAAATCCTATAATACAACTGCTTCCCATTCCAACCTGGTCCTTCGCTAAGACATTCCATCTTTCCGTCCCAACCGAAGAGCCTGTTGAGGGTATTTTTCCACCTGCTTTGCAGGTTTATTGGCTTGATTAGGAAAATATGGACAAGATCATCGTTAAATTCATACGGTTTTACAAACCCTACCGCCGGCAGCTTTTCCTGGTTCTGCTGGCAGCATTGGTTGCGGCCGGGCTGAGCCTGGTTGCGCCTTTGCTTGTGCGCCAGGTTACCAACGTCATCCTGGTGGGCAAGGTACCCGACCCATTGCGTGAACTGAGCATTATGGTTGGCGCGCTATTCTTGCTGCGGGCATTGACCACCTTTATGGAATACACGCAGGATGTTCCAGGGCACATCCTTGGAGCAAAAATGCAACGCGACATGCGCGAGCAAATCTTTGACAAGCTCCAGCACCAGTCCTTCACTTTCTTTGACCAGGAACGTGTGGGTAACTTGATGTCTCACATTACCAACGACCTCTACGCGGTTGGTGAATTGGCACATCACCTGCCCGAAAACATCCTGGTACAGGGATTGCGTTTCGTTGGCAGCTTCATCATCCTGGCGACCATCAACCTGCGTCTGACTCTGACGGTGTTTGCCTTTATGCCCTTCATTTTAGGCCTGGCCTGGCTGGCGAACAAAGCGCTGGCAAGGGTTTTTGCGATCAATAAAAAGCGCATGTCGGAAATCGACGCCCAAATAGAGGACAGCCTGGCAGGCGTCAAAGTTGTGCAGGCATTCAACAACTACCCGCTTGAGAAACGCAAATTCGACCAGGTTAATAACCAATACCTGCAAAACCGGAAGGATATTTACCATAATGAAGGCTTGATTTGGGCAGGACTGGAATCGACTACCAGTATTCTGCTCTATGTACTGCTTTTCTTTGGTGGCCGCCAAATTTTGGCTGGTACCTTACCCTTGCCAGACCTGATTACTTACATCCTCTACCTGGATTTCATGGTTCAACCCATCCGGGTGATGAGCTGGACGATCGACCAGTTTCAGGAAGGCATTACGGGGTTCAGACGCTTTGTCGGTGTGATGGAGTCTGAATCAGCCATTAAGGATCGCCCCGGTGCCACGCCTTTTGTTATTGAACATGGCGAAATTCAGTTTAAGGAGGTCAGTTTTCACTACGGGGACTCCGAAACCCCGGTGCTGGAAGGCCTCAATCTGACCATCCACCCCGGAGAATTGGTAGCCTTGGTTGGGCCTTCCGGGGTTGGCAAATCCACCTTTAGCGCCCTCGTTCCGCGCTTTTATGATGTCACCAATGGAAGTATTTGTGTGGACGGGCAGGACCTGCGTGATGTCACCCTTGATTCGCTGCGTGAGCAAATCGGTTTTGTGCAGCAGGATACCTATCTATTCTTTGGTACCATTTTGGATAACATCCGGTATGGCCGCCTGGATGCCAGCGATGAGGAAGTCCATGAGGCTGCCCGCATGGCAGGCTTGCATGACTTTATCAGCTCCTTACCAAAGGGCTACCTTTCGGAGGTAGGGGAACGAGGTGTGCGCCTTTCCGGAGGTCAGCGCCAACGGGTGAGCCTAGCCAGGCTTTTCCTCAAGAAACCCAAAATCATGGTCTTTGATGAAGCTACCAGCTCCCTGGATAACGCCACAGAGCAAATTGTGCAGGCTTCCATCCGCAAAATTGCGCAAGGACGAACCACATTAATCATTGCCCATCGGCTCAGCACCATCGAAAATGCGGACCGCATTTTGGTGCTTGACCAGGGGCGCATCGTGGAAGAAGGCACACATCAGGAGTTGCTGGGAAAGGATGGAATCTATTCCAACCTCTACCGTTTACGCAACGCTAACGAAGAATTGTTCGAGAAATATTTCCTGCCAGGTGTAGAATTAAGTTCGAATTAGACGAGTGGAGGGCAAGTCTGCCCTCCACTTTTTTGTTTTGGACGATCTTCTCGATCCCGGTCATTAGGTAAAGCGCAAACTACGCGTTACTCTTGACTAAAATATATACTGAGTATATATTTCTACTTCAGAAAAATGTCAGTCAAAAACTTGCTCCTCGGTTTGCTTTCGAACCGCCCGTATTATGGTTATGAATTGCTTAATACGATTGCAGCGCTTACCCTTGGGCAGGGTGAAGATTCCATCAATCCTGGCCAAATCTATGCCACGCTCGACCGCCTTGAAAAACACGCGCTGATTGAACATTTACCCTCAGACTCGGACGACCGCAAGTATTACAACGCCACCGACCAGGGTCGGCAAGAAATTGAAGCCTGGCTCAGGCAGCCTGTACCCACTTACGCGCCAAGAGACGAATTTACGACCAAATTGCTTCTGGCGACCAGCCTTAGTAATGTGGATACAGCCAAGACCATCCAAATCCAGCGCGGTTTTCTTTATCAATCCCTGCATCAAGTTACTTCTGCTCGGGAGAAACTGCCAAAGAAAGAACTGATTCGTCGGCTGCTCTACGATAAAACCATCATGCATATTGAAGCCGACTTGCGCTGGCTGGATATTCTGGAATCCCGCAAGCAGGATCTTGACAAACAGGAACTCCCTGAAATCGAAACGCGCCCGCGTGGAAGGCCTTCCAAAAGATGAGGATTCTTACCAGGCGCTGAAAAGAGGAATGATGAGCATTATTCGTACTGAAAACCTGACTAAAACTTATGTAACTGGCGGTGTGGAAACCAAGGCTCTGGACAATGTATCCATAAAGATTGAGCCTGGCGAGTTTGTGGCCATCATGGGGCCAAGCGGCTGCGGTAAATCTACGCTGCTGCATATGTTGGGCGGTCTGGACCGACCAAGCAGCGGTGAAGTGTGGATCAATGATGAACCAATATCCAAAATGCGGGATGATGACCTCACCCGTATTCGCCGCCGCGAAATTGGTTTTGTGTTCCAGTTTTTTAACCTCATTCCCGTGCTTTCCGCGGTGGAAAACGCAGCCCTGCCTCTGCGCCTGGATGGAACTGCTAAATCTGCGGCAGAAGCCTCGGCTAAGACCTGGCTGGAACGCTTTGAACTGTCTGACCGCACGCTAAACCGCCCCGATCAACTTTCAGGCGGTCAGCAGCAGCGTGTGGCAATTGCCAGAGCCCTGGTTGCTGAGCCCAAACTCGTGCTTGCCGATGAACCTACAGGTAACCTGGATACGCACGCCTCTGAAGAGATCGCTGGTTTGCTCAGGCAAATCTCAAGGGATTGGAAGCGCACCGTAGTCATGGTTACCCATGATCCACGTTTGGCAGCTTATGCTGACCGCATTATCTTTCTCAAGGATGGCAAGGTTTTGGATGATCAGGCTCTGAGCGACAGCGACCCCAATTTGCTCCGTGAACAGCTGGATCAATACGAAAGGTAGAACCTGATGCGTACATCGATTGCTTTAGCATGGCGATATCTTTGGGGTCATAAGACCCGCACATTTCTGACCACCCTGGCCATCTTTTTCGGTGTCATGGTAGTTTATGGCTTGAATGCTATTATGCCAGCCATGATGTCAGCCTTTAGGGCCAACGCAATGGCCGCCAGTGGCAAGGTTGATTTGGAGATCACACACATCAATGGGGACGTTTTTGATGTAGGCGTACTTGAAAAACTCAAATCCATTACCGAACTTTCAACGATCAGTCCAGTTCTGGTCAGGTCAATGGCTTTACCTGCAGATTTAATAGACCACGATCCAAAAACCCCGGATACCATAACCGCAGTCAACCTTGTGGGGGTTGATCCAGCCCTTGACAGTGCTTTGCACGCCTACCAACCTAAAGAAGGCCGTTTTTTGCAGGCAGACGACAAGCGCGCGGTTGTGATCACGCAGCATTTTGCTGAGTTGACGAGTTTAAAACTCGGTGATCAATTTCCACTCACAACGCCTTCTGGCTTGTACCCGTACACAATCATAGGCATTATTAGCGACCGAGTCACCCTGGGGAATGAAGAATTTTATTTGACCCTGTCCCAAATGCAGGCTGATTTTCAGGTTCCTGGAAAGGTCAATCTGCTGGAGGCTAACTTTTCAGCCATTCCTGAAGGAGACCGGGTTGCGGTAACGACTAAAGTTCAAACAACATTGGGCGAGTCCTTCAAGCTTGGTGGGCTTGATTCTGGTGAGGGAGTTTTGGCTAATCTCCAATTGGGCACTGCCATCATGAGTTTTCTGGGTGTTTTAGCGCTGCTTATGGGCGGATTCATCATTTTCAATACTTTCCGCACCATTTTAGCGGAGCGCAAACGCGATATTGGCATGTTGCGCGCCATTGGCGCAGAAAAAAGCACTATTAGCCAGATGATCCTTTGGGAAGGTCTCATGCAAGGCTTGATTGGCAGTCTGGCTGGTATCCTTGTAGGTTGGATCCTGGGTGGAGCAATGGTGCGGGGAATGCAGGGTTTATTCTCCCAATACGTCAACATCCATATCGCGCCCCCCGGTTTTTCGGCAAGCCTGGCTGCTTTAAGCCTCGCCTTGGGGTTGGGTGTTACATTAATGGCCGGCTGGCTACCGGCCCGTGGCGCCATGCGGATTACGCCAATGGATGCCCTGAGGCCTGCCCTTGGGAAAGTAAGCATCAAGAGATTAATTGGACCCGCTTTCTGGATTGGTTTGGGAATGCTTGTACTGGCAGCGGCAGCCTTGCTCACTCGCAGTACTACCTGGCTGGGGACTGGGGCGTTTCTGCTTGTAATTGGTCTCATTTTAGCTACACCTGTACTAATTTACCCACTGGCAGCGGCACTGGGTTGGGTGGCTTTGCGTTTATTCCCAAAATCTGGGAGCGCGGACCTGGCGCGCAATAATCTTGTGCGGCAACCTTCCCGCACCGCCACCACAGCCAGCGCCACCATGATCGGCTTTGCCATCCTGGTCGCGGCAGTATCCGTGATCCAAAGCGCCACGATCGGCTTTACCAATGTGCTCCGCAAGAGTTTGGGGTCAGACCTCATTCTCATGCCATCTTCCATCGCTCTTTGGGGTTCGGATATCGGTGCCTCCCCGAAGTTTGCAGAGAGCATTCGGGCTTTACCCTCCGTCAAATCGGTCAGCAGCCTGAGGTTTGCCCCTGTGACGATCAATGGAAGTACCGTTTCAGTTTTGGGGATTGACCCAGAGGATTTCCAACAGGTTAGCGGCCTTGGCTTCACAAAGGGTGATGAAACAACGGCGTATGCCGCCCTGACAGATTCAAGGTCAGCGATCATTAATCCGTTACTGGCATCTTCTGTAAACAAGAAAATTGGCGAAAGCATCATTCTGCAGACGCCAACAGGTTCCAGGGAATACCGCATTGTTGGACTGGCTTCAGATTTTCTAAACGCCAAGATAGCCACGATTTACGTATCGATGCAATCCATTGAGCAAGACTTCAACAAAAAAGAAGACATTTTGTTACAGATCGGGCTTACTGACCCAAGCAAGCAAGCGGAAGCTGAGACGCAGATCAAAACCTTAATGGCCGTCTACCCTCAGTTCAGGCTCCTGGTTGGGGCAGATTACATCAATGAGAACATCAGTCTTTTGAAAGCGGCCACGGCTGGTATATTTCTGATGCTTGTCTTCCTGGCGGTTCCTTCACTTTTGGCCATGCTTAATTCCATGGCAGTGGCGGTAATTGAACGCACACGGGAGATTGGCATGCTCAGGGCGATTGGCGCAACCCGTAGGCAGGTTAGGTCCGCCATCACGCATGAGGGCATCATCCTGGCCTTGATTGGGTCGATTTTGGGTATTGTTGCTGGGATTTACCTGGGATACGTGGGCTCAATGGCTATGAAAGCGTTGGGTTATCCAATGGAATACGTATTTCCGCTGGGAACAATCGTGGCAGCTTTGGTTACCGGCTTGCTGTTTGGTATTCTTTCTTCCGAGTTGCCTTCACGTCAGGCAGCACGCATGAATGTGGTCGAAGCCCTACGGTACGAGTAGGGCTTAACTATTAATTTGACTAACAGGAAAAACGCCTATTTGTAATATAAGCCTATCAATTCCATGGCTTTGTTAAAGCTGATGGTGAAGATGAAGGTTTTACTTTCGTACTTTCCCTTGGCAATCACAACCGCAAAGTCTTCAGTGCGATCCTGGCTTTTAACCCCTGCAACACTCATGTCTTCTACTTTTTCGAACTTTCCGGCTGCTTGTATGTCCGTAAAAATCTGGGTCATTACTTTTTCAGTCAGGGCATCTTGCAGTTGAGTGGTGGAGAGTTTTCGGATACCTTCCGCGTCTTGCTGGTTGATAAGCGTAATCACGTTTTCAGCCGCTTTACGTACATCATCTTCAACAAATACCTCTGCCAGTTTCGAGCCGCCACAGGCTGTAACTCCTAGCAGCAGGCATAAACATAAAAATACAATGAGAATACGGTTTAGCTTCATGATGGGTTCTCCAGTCGATAGTACTTTCTTGAATAAAGGCTGTAAGCGATAAGACTAAGCATGGACACAATCAACCAGGGCAGGACAATTTCCGATTTTTGTAACTGGCTGCTGATGGGAATCACCGCATTAACCAAGCCGTGGGCTAAAATGGCGATGACCAGATGAAGCCATTTTTTACCATTTTGGAAACCATTCCAGACAATGAAGGTTAACCCGATGTGAATAAAGAGAGTCATTAATCGTTCGAGGATGGCTGGCCAAAGAACAGAAAGAGGATAGACCGGTATCAGTGGCAGCAGCAGGAAGGTGGCCTCGCAAAGTGCGTGCCCAATTCCAAAGAACAAGGGCTGAAGGTAAGGGCTCTTGGCTGGCTTGAGTAGAAACTGTTTGAAGAGAAATCTAAACCCTTCTTCAAACAATCCAGCCGACAGGAGAATCACAATACTGATAGGCAGAACCCAGTTTTGGTTTGCCGTTAGGAAGGCGATGATGCTCGTGGAGCTTTGCATCAGCGTGAGGAGTGGGATCCTGAGCAGGATCTGTGCGACGAAGAAACACAGGGCTCCAAGAGCAAACCAAAAAAGCAGCTGCCACCATTGGATTCGGGTTTGTTTTACTTCAAGAATTGGATCGGTTTGAGTTTCCATAGGCTCTCTTTTCGGTCTTGATTATACTCGTGAGCAAGTGATATGTTTTTTTTGATGAAGAATAACGGTCTCTTTAACAAACTGCAGAGGGCGAGAGCCGTCGAGAAGTGCGCGCGGAAAAGTGTGGGATTAAGTGCAAAAGACGGGTGGGTAAGTGCGGAAGCGTCAAATTCCGATTCCAATTTTGTCACCCTGAGTGAAACGAAGGATCTGCTGGAGACTCCCACGCTAATTATTGGAGCCCTCGAAGCATTGTCATCTTCTAAAAGATGCTTCACAGGCTCAGGATTAAGGAATTTGGGAGGATATTAGTTGTTTAACAGGGGGGGTCGAAGACTCTCGAAGCAAACAGAAAACGCCTTACTTGTTCAGTCAGTTTTGAACATTTTTGAACACTGCTAAAATATACACATGCAATTAAAACTTACCGTACTGGTACTCGGACCCATCCAAAACAATGCCTTTTTCCTAATTGACGAAGAAACAAGGGACTGCGTTATCGTGGATCCCAGTTTCGACATTGAAAAACAACTCAAATACATTGCTGAAAACAAGCTGAACCTGAAACAAATCTGGATCACTCACGGCCATTTTGACCATTTTATCGGTGCTCCCGCTCTCAGCTCAGCCATTCAGCCTCGGCCCTTGTTCGCCATGAACCGGGTTAGTTACGACTATGCTGGCTCCCAGGATCTAAAACATCGATACGGTCAGGGCATTGACAAACTACCGTCGCTCGATCTGTGTGTAAGCCAGGGAGATCTGCTTTCCATTAGCCAGGAGTCCCCAGAACAAATCATTGAAGTACGCGAAGTGCCCGGCCACTGCCCCGGGTCGGTCATTTTTTACTGTCAAAAAGGTAATTTTGCCATCGTTGGCGATGCCATTTTCCGTGGTTCCATTGGCCGTACCGATTTGGAAGGCGGTGATGAAGCACTGTTGCTCCGTTCCATCTGTGAGCAAATTTTTACCCTTCCACCTGAGACCGTTCTTTTTCCAGGGCATGGCCCCCAAACAACAGTCGCTTTTGAAAAGGGTAACAATCCCTTTTTTGAGTAGCAGAAAAGTTTATATTTATCCCGAATAATAAAATGAGGCTGACGATATCGTCAGCCTCATCTGTATGGATTTAGTATCGCTTACTTGGCGTAACTTACAGCCCGGGTCTCGCGGATGACGGTCACCCGAATCTGTCCTGGATACTGCATTTTTTCTTCAATCTCAGTGGCTATATCCTTGGCAATCTCATGCGCGGCCAGGTCGTCAATTTCATCCGGCTTGACAATGATGCGCACTTCGCGACCGGCCTGAATGGCAAAGCTTTGTTCCACACCGGTATGCGCGTTGGCGATTTCCTCAAGGGATTTCAGGCGCTTGATGTACTGTTCCAAATCCTCACGGCGTGCGCCGGGGCGGGCACCGGAGATGGCATCAGCGGCTTCAACAATAACAGCTTCCACTGAGGCCTGGTCCACTTCGTGATGGTGGGAGGCAATGGCGTTGCAGATTTTTAGGTTTACACCATGGCGTTTGGCAAATTCAGCACCGATGACGGCGTGAGTACCTTCCGTATTGTGGTCCATGGCTTTTCCAAGGTCGTGCAGCAAGGCACCAGCCTTGGCCACTTCCACATCAGCGCCGAGTTCTGAGGCAATCACCGAGGCAATGCGAGAGGTTTCAACCGCGTGAGCAAGCTGGTTCTGACCATAGGATGTGCGGAACTTGAGCCGGCCGAGTTTCTTTAGAATTTCAGGGTGCAGACCATGCACATTGGCTTCGTAGGCTGCATCCGCGCCAGCTTTGGCGATGTCTTCGTCCATTAAGGCGGTTTCTTCAGCCAAAATCTTTTCGATGTAAGCAGGATGGATACGTCCATCCACAACCAGGCGCGAGAGCGTGCGGCGGGCAATTTCACGGCGGACTGAGTCAAAACAGGAGATGGTGACAGCTTCGGGGGTATCGTCCACGATGACATCAACACCGGCAACCTGCTCGAAGGAGCGGATGTTGCGGCCGTTGCGGCCAACAATGCGACCCTTCATTTCTTCATTGGGCAATTCCACCAACGAGGTAGTTACTTCGGCAACCTTATCAGAAGCCACACGCTGAATGGCATCTGCAATCAGCTCGCGGGCTTTTTGCTGGCCTTCTTCGCGAGCTTCAGTTTCGATCTGGCGGATTATGCGGGCCATGTCGTCACGAGAGGTTTTTTCAACTTCCGCGAGCAGCTGGGCTTTAGCGTCGTCCGTGGTCAGTTCAGCCACTTTTTGCAGCTCTTGCATTTTTTGTTCGTAGATGGTGTCGATTTCGTTGGTTTTCTTATCCAGGGCTGACTGCCGGCGGTTTAGATTGGCTTCGCGTTGTTGCATGGCATCAAAGCGGTGGTCCAGTTCTTCACGGCGTTTAACCAGACGGTCATCTTCACGCGTGAGCTCAGTGCGTCTACGCTGAATATCAGTTTCCGCCTCGCGGGTCATCTTGAGGGCGGAATCTTTGGCATCCAATTCGACCTGTTTGGCTCGTTCTTCAGCCTGATTAAAAATGTCTTTGGCAGTAAGCTGGTTTTTTTCCTGCTCTGCCCGTAGTTTGGAGCGGGCACTTAGGTAGCCCACAACCAAACCAAGCACAATTCCGATGATCGCCGCCAGGATCCACAAAAGGGGGTTGCCCTGTGGTCCCAGTGGCGCGTTAAATAGGGTGTAGTTCATGGTGTCAAATGCTCCGTTTTATCGTTTGTCTTGTTCTAATTCTTGCCATAATTGCTTGCTGGCAGCCTTGGCTGCTTCAAAATTAAATCCGCGTCTGGCAAGGGCTGCCCCTAGCTTCAACATGAAATCTTTCTTGTCCAACCTGGCATATCGCCCGGCATGTTTGCGCCCTGCTTCCAGGGCCAAAGCATCCTCATCCAGTTGGGCATTTCCCAGGGCTTCGTCAGCAGTTTCCCGGTTGATGCCTTTCCTCAGCAGCTCAAAATATATCTGTTTCCCGCTGCGCGGACGAAATGCCACCCGATTGTTAATCCAATCCTCGGCAAAGCGTTGGTCGTTGAGATAACCTTCTTCTTGTAAACGTGCGTTCACCTGAGCAACTTGATCTGGCGAGTACCCTTTATCCTGCAGGAAGCGTTCCATCTCTTGGGAGGAACGAGCCCTGAAACTCAACAGGTGCAGGGCACGCCGATACGCGGTCTCAAGCACATCTTTTTGTTGCAATCTGGAAATGTCTTCGGAGGAGAGGGTCTGGCCTTCTTGAAGCCAGATGGCAGTGAGGCGGTCCAGTGAAAAAGCGTATTCCCCATCCAAATGGATATTCAAACGCTCTTTATGCCGCTTCTGCGGTTCGATGGCAGTAATTTTCCGATCGACACGCATGAAAAATCCACTCTTTCCACTGCGGCTTTGGATGGATTTTTGGGGCTTGATGAGTGAGCGCCCGGAGGATTATTGATCTTCTTTATTAACTTGCGTTACGCAGACAAATCCTCATTTACATATGCTCCAAACGGAGCATTTATCAAAACCATCATCCGGAAATCCCGGTAAGTAAATCCAAGCCGAACCTTTTCAGGTTCATAACCGCAGAAAAACAAAAACTGCAACAATAAAATGTTAAAGAAATTATACACGAAAAAAACAAATTTACCCCCAGCCCAATTGCGCATAACCGCAGGCCGGCGTTCTTGAAATCTGCATTTCGCAGCCCGCTTACTCTTATGTTGTAGACTCTGCCGATAAATTGGCTTTGACTCATGCTAAAATTGAAATATGATTCCTGAAAATGCGAAAGTAAACTCGGCCTCCAACGAACCTTATAGCCTCCATGTTCATCGTAAGGAATCGTTTTGGCAGATTACTTTTCCCATCATTTTGGCATCTTTGTTGCTCGTAATTTTGCTTGTACTGGTCCTATTATTTTCAGGTGGCTTTGGGGACAATCTGACCAGCATTGGAGCAGCAGCCGCCATATTCGTTATCCTGCCGCATTTTTTGGGCTTGCTTATCTGGCTGGCCATTCTGATAATGCTGGCAATTGGGATTAACGCATTAAAAAATAAAATACCTGGCCAAGGGGCAGTTATCCTGGATTTTCTGAGAAGCATTCAAATTGGCACGCACAAAGTTGGCAACCTGGCAGCCCAACCGAGCATAAAAATTGCCTCGAAGTTTGCAGAGTTAAAGCAAATTATTGCCAGCCTCCAGGCGAGACTAAGATAAGGACAATATGAACAAAAACGTCAAAATAATTACATTAATACTTGGGTCAGCGTTAGGTGCATTCCTTGGGTACAGGATGGCCGAGTCTTTTATTAAAGAATCTGAAAGTGCCCAAAGCCAATTACCCATCACGGCCTCTCAAGGCCTAAAATTGGGGTTGACGACACTTGGCGTTTTTAAGCAGCTCACCAGTATCAGTAAAGAACGCGGCTAAAAGCCGGCATTGGAATTGCGTTGTTTGAATTAGTCTTTTTAGGGACTTCTGCTTCAGCCCCCTCGATTAAGCGGGGGCTTTCTTCGTTGATTGTCAAACACGATGAACACCGTTTTATGGTGGATTGCGGAGAAGGAACCCAACGCCAGATTCTCAAGTCGGGGGTTGGTTTCAAACACCTAAATCATATTCTGCTTACGCACGGTCATCTGGATCACATCCTGGGGCTTGCCGGATTGCTATCCACTTTTATGCGCTGGGAAGCCATTGACGAAGTAAATATCTATGGCAGTTCACACACCATGGAGCGGGTTGAAGACCTGGTAAGCGGGGTTGTCTTGCGAGGGGGGAAGCCCCCCATGGCAATTAACATGCTCGATATTTCTCCCGGCCTTATTTTTCAGGCTGAAAATTTTACTGTCTCCGCTTTTCCGGTTGACCACCGCGGCTCCAGTTCGTTGGGATACCGCTTTGAAGAAGCTACGCGCCGTCCCTTCCTACCAGAAAAAGCTGAAGCCCTTGGCATTCCACCAGGACCCTGGCGGCAACATTTGGTTGAGGGGAGACCGGCTACCTTGCCTGATGGGCGATTAATCGACCCGGACGATGTGCTTGGAGAAGAAAAACCTGGTACCTGCCTGGTCGTTGTGGGCGATGTGGGTCGGCCAGAGAAGCTCCTGGATTTTGTCAGGGGGGCAGATACGCTGGTGATCGAAGCTACCTATTTGCAGGAGGAAGTGGAATTGGCTGCAGAGTTTGGCCACTCCACGGCAGAAAGCGTTGCTCACCTGGCAGCTGAAGCAGGCGTCGGCAAGCTGGTCATGACGCATGTATCCCGCCGGTATAAAGACGAGAACGTCAACGCCGAAGCCCAGGCAATTTTCCCCAATGCCATCCTGGCTCGTGATTTTGACGTTTTCCAGGTCAAGCACTAAGCGGCCTTCAAAACCTGATAATTGAATCATGTTAGAATCTCAGCCGTGTCTCCTGAATTTAAATTCATTTTAGCTTCCGGTTCTCCTCGTCGGAGAGAGCTCTTAACGTTGCTTGGATTGCCTTTTGAGGTCCAACCGGGCCAGATCAACGAGTCGATAAATGTTGCGGAAAAACCGCTCGATTACGTAAAAAGAATGGCAGAAGAAAAAAGCAATGCTGACATTCATTCAGATAATTCATGGGTGCTCTCAGCGGATACCATCGTTGAACACAACGGCATGGTCATTGGAAAACCAAAGGACCCTGCCGAAGCTAAAGAAACACTCAAGGCTTTACGGGCAAAAGACCACCGCGTCATTACGGCCCTGAATTTTTCCATAGATGGGCAATCACGTAGTGCCCAATGCCAAACCACGGTGAGTATGCGTGACTATAGCGACGATGAGATCAATAGCTACATCTTCACCAACGGCCCGATGGATAAGGCAGGTGCCTATGCCATTCAAGATGCCGCTTTCCATCCGGTGAGCAACCTGCAAGGTTGTTGGGCAAACGTGATGGGGCTTCCACTCTGCCACCTTCATAAACTGATGCGCCAATCCGGACTTGAAACCGAACCTGGCATCGCTGAACGCTGTCAAAGCTACCTGGGAATCGAGTGCCCGGTATTTGCTGAAATATTGAATGAGGCCTGAAATGAAAAAGCCTTTCCTTGTTTTGCTGGCGGCTATGCTCCTTCTGGGGGCTTGCGCCAGGGCAACACCCACTGCGCAACCTACCCAAGCACAAGTTACTGAGGCCGTATTACCTACGCCTATTGTTGAGGTTAACTCAAAATATGCTGAAGTGGACGAGTTCGTACGCACCTATTTGGCCGCCTGGAAAGCAGAACATTATCCCGATTTGTATACCATGCTCAGCCAGGAAACCAAGAACGGACTGACTGAAGAGTCTTTTGAGCAGCGCCATCGCAATGCTTACGATGCCATGACCCTCAAAGCGATGGAAATTCAGCAACTTTCCAGTATTGTCAGCCCAGGCGTTTCCGCCCAGGTCGCCCTCAAAATCAAGTACGCCACCAACCTTTTTGGAAATCTTGAACGAGACTCCCTGATGGACCTTGTTTACGAGGATAATGGCTGGAAGGTGAAGTGGAACGACGGCATGCTCATGACTGAGCTGAAGGACGGCAACACTCTTTACGTAGATTACCAGGTGCCTGCCAGAGGTAACATTTATGATAATAAAGGCTACGCTCTGGTTTCTCAGAGTGAAGCGGTTTCTTTAGGTGTTGTTCCAGGCCGAGTTGACGTGGAAACTGAAGGGGAAATGCTTAGCTTGCTTTCCACGCTTACCGGTTACGATACCGACACGATCAAGGGCATGTATGCAAGCGCCAACCCGGATTGGTACATCGCCATTGGTGATGTAGCTGCATCAGAAGCTCAGAAGTACTCCGGCCAACTTAATTCGTTTGCCGGGATAGTAGTTGACACATTCAAGGCGCGTTACTATGTTGATAACGGTATTGC
>DATIUL010000113.1:0-2951 GCA_035466865.1 Anaerolineaceae bacterium
GGCGAGCACGCAGTTTCACTTATGTCCGCGCGCTCGGTGATTAACGCAATCGACCCCGAAAAGTACGAAATACACCAGATTGGCATCAATTATGATGGCCAGTGGCTTACCGGTGCTGACGTTCTCGGCCGCTTCGAAAAAGACAACGAAGACTACCTGAGCCCAGCCACACTACTGAACGAGGGCGGGCGGGTTTACCTCTACTCCCGTAAAGGCTTGAAATTGGTCAAAGAAGCCCAAATTGACGTAGTCTTCCCGGTCTTGCACGGCACGTTCGGAGAAGACGGCACCATCCAGGGCCTTTTTGCCATCCAGGATCTTGCTTTTGTAGGTGCAGGGGTGCTGGCATCAGCCGCCTGTATGGATAAAGCTTTCACCAAAACCATGGCCGGTGCTGCCGGGTTGCCGGTTCTGCCTTTCAAGGTCTTCGAACGGGTTGAACTTTTGAATGACATCAACACGGTTGTTGAAAATTGCGAAAAAATATCCAACTATCCGCTCTTTGTTAAACCCGCCAATTTGGGTTCATCGGTGGGTATCACCAAGGTGCATGATCGTAAGGAACTCAAGCCAGCCTTGCTGAAAGCTGCCAAATATGACCGCCGCATTTTGGTCGAGCGCGGAGCTGAAGCCCGTGAAATCGAAATCTCAGTGCTCGGTAATGAGAATGCCCAGGTTTCAGTTCCTGGTGAAATCATTCCTGATGACGAGTTTTATAGCTATACCGACAAGTACTACCACGGCGAACCCGAAGCTTGCATCCCCGCGCCGCTGAGTGAAGAAGATACCGAACGCGTCAAAAAGTTCGCCCTCACCGCCTATAAAGCTCTGGATTGCGCAGGCATGGCACGCATCGATTTCTTCGTGGACAAGTTGGATGGCCAGATCTACTTCAACGAAATCAACACCATCCCGGGCTTTACCAAAATCAGCATGTACCCCAAACTCTGGCAAGTCAGCGGCCTGCCTTACCCAGAGTTAATTGACCGTTTGGTTGCCCTTGCTTTGGAACGCAAACAAGAAAATGACAAAACTGTAAGGAAATTTGAGGACTAATGAGCCCCAACCAGGAGAAGCTCACCCGCGCAGATCAGATCCGGGCTCGACGAAAACTCGAACCTGTGCATCCGAAAAAAGCCCTTTCCGAGGAACAGGCTTATGTGCGCAATTCTGAGAGCATCTCCAAAGTAGTCACGCGCAGAACCAGCCCTGAGCAGCACCTTCAGGTGGATCCTGGCGCGGTTGGCAAGAAGAGCGTCTACGTGCGCACCAATAATCGTGGCAGTGAAATTCGTCTGCCAGCATTGCCCAACGTGCGCTTGCCCTGGCGTGTGCTTTCCGCCCTCATCGTCATTGCCTGCTTGGTTGCCATTTACTATTTCCAGTTTTCTGACCTATTCAAAGTGAGAAGCATCAACCTGGCGGGAACCAACCGCATCAGTCAGGAAGCATTGCTCTCTGCCATGAAAATTGAGAATAGCTCCATGATGGATTTGCAGCCAAAGGCCTTGCAAGCCAAAATACTGGAAGCCTTCCCTGAGATTCGGGATGTCAAAATCATGACCCTCCTGCCCAACGAAGTCAACATCCTGATTACAGAACGCCAGCCCTTGATTACCTGGTTCCTGAACGAAAAACCTGCTTATTGGATTGATGAGGAGGGCTACACCTTCCCCATTCGCGGAGAGCAAATTGGAACGCCCTTCTTCATTTATGCCGATGGTGAACCGCCCTACCCGCTTGGTTACCCGATGGAATTGCAGGTGAACTCCACCCTCAGCAAGCAAGCACCCAGGCTCAAACTGAACCCTAGCGTGGACCCGGACTTTGTTTACTCGGTGCAAAAACTCAACGAACGTCTGCCCGAAAGCTATACGTTGACGTACGAAAGAGATAAAGGGCTCGCCTGGCAGGACCCCAACGGATGGACCGTTTATTTTGGAAATCGTTCCGCGGATATGGACCAAAAATTGAATGAGTATGATGCCATTGTGAATGCCATATTGGATAAAAACTTGCAACCATCAATGGTCAGCATGCAATTTCTACACGCACCCTATTTTCAAACGGAGCCTTAAGTCATGGAAGAACCTATTGTTGTCGGAATTGATATCGGATCGAACAAGATCTGCACACTGGTTGCCCGTGTGGAAAAGAACAACCACCTGCGCATCTTGGGCGTTGGTATTGAACCTTCACAAGGTGTCAGCCGCGGCGTAATCACAGATATTCCCTCAGCAGCCCAGGCAATTTCCCGCTCCGTTGAAAAAGCCGAACGCACATCCGGATACGAAATCAATTGCGCGATTGTCAGCCTGGCTGGGTCGCACGTTTCTTCAGTCAACAATCGTGGCATCGTGGGCATTCAGGGTCGGGTAATCGACCAGCAAGATGTCTTCCGGGCACTTGATTCCGCCCAGGCAATTGCCCTTCCCCACAACCGCGAAATTGTGCATGTCATCCAGCGTGGTTTCGCCATCGACGGGCAAGAAGGCATCCGCCAACCGGTGGGGATGCATGGCTTCCGCCTGGAAGTTGAAGCGCATATCATCAGCGCCACGGCCTCTACTATTGACAACTTGCGCAAGGCCGTTCAAATGGCTGGCGTGGAAGTCTCCCAATTTGTACTCACTCCCCTGGCCGATGGTGAGGTAGTTCTTTCAGAAACAGAACGTTCCATGGGTGCCGCGGTTGTTGACCTCGGCGGAGGGACAACATCCCTTTCAATCTACATCAATGGCGACGTTTGGCATACCAACATTTTGCCCGTAGGCGGCAACCTGGTCACATCGGATATTGCCCAGGTTTTACACATGCCGCTTGACCAGGCAGAGGAAGCTAAATTACTGCATGGCAATGCCATCCAGACCGACGTCAACGCTGATGAAAGTTTCAATATTGTGCCATTCGGTTCTGACCAGAGCAAGAAGGTTCAGCGCCTGGAAATGGTG
>DATIUL010000114.1:0-8802 GCA_035466865.1 Anaerolineaceae bacterium
GGGGCGGTAACGCTGGGTGCACGGGTGGTAGAAAAACACTTTACGGATGACAACCACCGCGAAGGCCCCGACCATGCTTTTGCCATGAACCCCCAAAGCTGGGCGGACATGGTGCAGAATACACGCCAACTGGAACGCGCAATGGGGTCCGGCTCTAAATTTGTGGCCGGAAATGAAAAAGACACAGTGATTGTGCAGCGTCGTTGCCTGCGGGCCGCGTGTGCCATCCGGGCGGGAGAAATTATCACCCGAGATATGATTGATGTTTTGCGCCCGGCAACTCCCGGGGCCATTGAACCTTACGACATTGAGAAAGTAATTGGTTTGAAGGCCGAGCAGAACCTTGAAAAAGGGCAGGACTTGCGCTGGACCCAACTGTCATGAAAAAAATTCTGTACCTCACGGCCGCGGATTCAGTGCACGACCAGCGTTTTATGCAAACACTGGCCGAAAGCGGCTACGACGCTTATGCCCTGCGCGTGAGGAGCGGAGATTGGCCTACCCCGGCTGGGGTGCAAGCCATCAGCCCACTGGGCTTTGATTTTCCTTTGAGTGAGGCTGATTTTTCTGCGTTTACGGCAAAACTGGGTGAAATTTTAGAGACTATTAAACCTGACCTGGTTCAGGCAGGACCCTTATACGACCTGGCTTACCTGGCAGCCATGGCTGGGGCACGGACTCTGCTTGCCCAAAGCTGGGGTTTTGACCTGATGGCTGAGAGTTTTGCCAATACGCAGAACCTGTCCCGAACCAAGTTTGTGCTGGCGCAGGCCCAGGGATTGATTGTGGATGCACATTGCAGTGCTGAGAAGGCGATAAGCCTTGGTGTTGATGTGAAAAAAATCTATGATTTCCCATGGGGTATCGACCTTGAGCACTTTGATAGATCCGCCTGGGCGATGGATGCCAGCAAAATCAGAAAAGAACTGGGCTGGGAAAATGCCAAAGTGCTTTTCTGCCTGCGTTCCTGGGAATCCAAATATGGCGTAATTGATCTATGCAAGGCTTTTGTAATGGCTGCAGCTATCAACCCTGGATTAAGGCTGCTTTTAGTAGGCACTGGTTCCCAGGTAAGTGAGATCGAAAGCATTTTCAAAACCGCCCAACTGGAAGATAAGGTAAAAGTATTGGGTAAACTGCGGAATGCAGAATTGCCAAAATATTTCGCGGCCGCGGATATCTATGTGAGCCCTTCGCATGTGGATGGGTCCTCCGTCTCGTTGATGGAAGCACTGGCCAGCTCTTTACCGGCGCTGGTTACGGATATCCCGGCAAATTTGGAATGGGTGCGGGATGGGGTAAATGGCTGGATTTTCCGGGATGGTAATATTGACGACCTGACGCAAAAAATATTATTCGCTGCCAAAGCTCATCTTGAACCTATGCAACTGGCAGCCCGCCAAACCGCAGTTGATAAAGCGGACTGGCAAAAAAACAAGCAGGTTTTGCTGAAAGCCTGGCACGACCTGCTGGAAAAGGCTTAGAAAATGAAAAAGAAACTAATCGCAGTTATCTGCGTACTCCTGTTATCCACACTGGCTTGCGGTCTGCAGTCCATTAATGGTCTGCTTGGAATGACCCCGACCGCCACCCCAACGCCTGATTTGGGATTGGTCCGGCTGCAAGGGGCGGGCATGTCCATCATGCTTTCAAATACATATATCGGGGCTGATATCACGCCGGATCTACCCGGCATCGTTGAAATCATCAAAAACTTCTTTGGTGAGGGCAGTGATATCTACAACAAACTGGTGGATGGCATCGCAGAGAACATCGCCTGGTGGGGTTACGACTCAGCTACTCCCGAACCCACCAAATTGCTGGCATTTAAGAATGATCAATTTAGCTTTGTGCCTTTGACCGCGTTGCATTTGGCTATTCAAACCGTTATTCAGAAGCAGGATAATGCTGTGGAATCCAAGCAAGTGACGTTGGAAGGCCGCGACATGATCCGCTTGAATTACAGCAAGGATGGCGCCGCCTGGGTGGTTTACCTCTTCAAAGAAGGCGGCCAGCTTTGGGGTTTCCTGTGGATGACCTCCCCCAGCACCATGCAAATTACGGCTTCCATGTACGAAACATACATGGGCACCGTCATCATCGATCCGGTCCCACAGGGCAATTGAGAATGGGAGAGACCGTTGCCATCATCCAGGCACGTATGGGCTCCAGTCGCCTGCCAGGCAAAGTTTTGCTGGATTTGGGCGGTCAAAGCATGCTGGCCAGGGTACTCAACCGGGCTAGCCGGGCTGCTGGCTTGGACGAATTGGTGGTGGCTACCACGACTGACAAAGGGGACGATGCTCTACAAACTTACTGCGAAGGGGTGGGCTATCTCTGCTTCCGTGGAGACCCTTACGATGTGCTGGACCGGTATTACCAGTGCGCCAGGTGGGTTGAGGCTGAAACAGTGGTGAGGATTACGGCGGATTGCCCATTCATCGCTCCTGAAGAAATTACGCGTGTGCTGAAAGTATTCCAAACGACCAACTACGATTTTGTTGCCAACCGCCTGCCGCCACCCTTCAAGCGTACAAGTCCCATCGGCATGGATACGGAAGTGGTCTCATTTGCCAATCTTGAACGCGCCTGGAAGGAAGCTAAAGAACCCTACGAGCGCGAGCATGTGATGCCTTATTTCTATGACACGCCCGGCCGGTTCAGAGTGAAGCTGGTTCAGCGACGCCCTTCTTTGGGACATTTGCGCTTTACAGTGGATACCCCGGAAGATTTGGCCCTGGCACAGGAAATCTATGCCGCCTTTGGTAATCAGGATGATTTTACGCTGGAGGAACTGCTGGAGGCCAATGCGTTGCACCCGGAATGGCAGGCAAGCGTGAGCACCGTGAAGCATAAAGGCTTCAGGGATGTAGACGCACGCCGGCCTGGGGGCAAGGGAGAAGCGCATGGCTGAAATAAGCAGCTTCAAGTGCCCACTATGCGAGTCGGAAAACCATAAGGTCTTTCAGGAACTCGAATCCTTTGGTTTGACGGTTCGGTACTACGAATGCCAAACTTGTGGGCTGGTCTTCCAGAACCCGGCTGAGAGCCAGGCGGGCGACCCTGAATTTTACACGCGGGTCTACCGCCAGGTTTATCAACACAGCGAGCAGCCCACCCCTAAAGACTTGCGCCAGCAGCGCTTGCGGGCGGAACTCGCCTGCCAGTTCCTGAGAAGCAGTGGCATCCAGCAGCTAGGGCGCACACTGGACATTGGTGCTTCTTCCGGCCTCTTTTTGGAGACCTTGCGTGAAAACCTCGGTGCCGAGGTGGTCGGCGTAGAATTGGGCCAGGCCTATCGCGAGGTGGCTGGTTCAAAGGGAATTTCCATGTTTGAAAGCCTGGAAGCGCTTGAAGCCAGCGCTCCTAAACGGTTTGAGCTTGTCAGCCTGATGCATGTGCTGGAGCATCTCAATGATCCAGTGGAAAGGCTGGTCGAAATCCGTGAAGAATTACTTAAACCCGATGGTTACTTGCTGGTGGAAGTGCCCAACCTTTACGCGCATGATTCTTTTGAGATTGCCCATCTGACCTGCTTTAGCCCACACACGCTCAGACAAACCCTGGCTAAGGCCGGCTACGAGGTCGTTCGCTTCCAAACCCATGGCTTACCGCGTTCAAAAACCCTCAAGCTCTTCCTGACCGTGCTGGTAAAGCCGATTCACGCACCTGCGGCTGCTTTCCAGATGAAAGCGGAACACTTTGTGCACATTAAGCGGCAAACCGGTATGCTCTGGCGAAAGATTCTGAGCCGTATATTGCCAAAGAAGTCCTGGCTGCCGTTGGAGGACGCGTGAACCCAGCCCCGTTACTGACCCTTTTTACTGCCCCCAAGCCCTTTGAGGATCCGCACATCTCGCTGATCCAGGAAAATGCCATACGAAGCTGGCTGCAGCTAGGGGAGCGGGTTCAGGTGGTGGTGGTTGGTGACGAACCTGGCCTTGCAGAAGCTTGCCAACGCCTGGGGGTGTTGCACCTGCCGGGCGTAGCACGCAGCGTTTACGGAACCCCGTTGGTTTCTTCCATTTTTGGCCTGGCCAGGGGGGTCAACCGCAGCCCTTTCCTCACATATTTGAATGCAGATATCATCCTTTTTCCTGGCTTTCTGGACCACCTTTTGGAAGTGAGCCGCCTGGCGGATAAATTTCTGATGGTTGGGCAGCGCTACGACCTGGCTGTAACCGAGCCAATCGACTTTTCAGATGGTTGGAGCGAAAAATTGCGGGACAAGTTGAAAAATGAAGGACATCTGCACCCAAAGACTGGCAGTGACTATTTTGCGTATCCCCGCAATACATTTGATCAAATTCCGGAATTCGCGGTGGGCCGGGCAGGTTGGGATAATTGGATGATTTACCGTGCCCGCCGAATGCATTGGAAATTGGTGGATGCCACCCCTAGTGTGGATATCATCCATCAGGACCACGATTACGCGCATCTTCCAGGTGGGCAATCGCATTATCGCCTGCCTGAAACCGGAGAGAACATCATCCTGGCCGGTGGCAGACGCACAATTTTCGATTTGAACGATGCCAACTATCTGCTGGTGGATGGACAGCTGGTGCCCCAGGAATCCGGCTGGACGCGCTTCTGGCGGGAATTTGAAATTGCGCCACTGGTTGAGCGTGGCAATTACAAACTTACCCAGTTCCTTTTCACCATTCTGCATCCTGTGAAGGCCTGGAAAGAACGTGCCAGAGAGAAAGAAATGAAGGCGAAGATGATGGCTTCCCGCCAGGGAGGGCACTAATGCCCAGGATTGGCACTAACCCTTCCCGAGGTAAAAAGCTGGACTTTGACCCACCCAGGGTGACAGTGGCAGTTTTAGTTTATGAACCACACGAAGCTGGTTACTTCGAGCACCGCATGGCGGTAACCCTGCTGACGCTCAAGAGCATTCTTGCCAATACGCAGAGGCCTTTTGAATTACTGGTCTTTGATAACGGCTCCTGCCCTGAGATGGTGAACGCGCTGCAAACGATGCAGGCAGCCGGGCAAATTGATACGCTCATTCTGAGCCGACACAACATGGGCAAGCTGAACGCGCTATGGCGCGTTGCCCAGGTAGCCCAGGGAGAAGTGATTGCCTATTCCGACGACGATGTTTACCACCTTAAGGGATGGTTGGAAGAAGAACTAAAAGTACTGGATAACTTCCCTAATGTCGGCGCGGTGACCGGGTTTTACATCAAGCAACGCGTGGGGATGTCCTCTGAGAAGACACTCGAATGGGCGAAAGCCTACGAACAAGTACACCCTGACCTTGTGGAACGCGGCAACCTGATCACCCCCAAATGGGAGGAAGAATACAAAATCAACTCAGGGCGGGATGATGCCCGGTATAAAAGTGAAATTGCCGGGCTTGAGGATGTTGTTGTTACGCTCAGTGGCATAAAGGCTTTTGTTTCCGCGCATCATTTTGAAGTTATGCTGCCCAAGAAGGTAATGGTGGAGATCCTTGGGGAAATGCTGGTGGATGGCTGGTCCGACCAATTGATGGGGCGGATGGTGGAGTTCGATGACCGCATGGATGCCAAGGGCTACCTGCGGCTGACCACTTACAGGCAAACAATGCGCCTTCTCGGCAACGTAATAGATGCTGAAGTGGCCGCGCTTTCAAAAACGGATGGCATTGAAACTGATTCCGCATCCCAAATACAGCCAAAAGGTTTGATTGCCAGGCTGGCAAGGCATCGCAAAGTACGCAATTTATTGCAAGGGATGGTCAACCGGCTTTATGGTCTTTTACACCAGGAGGGAAGATGAAATTCCTGATTTGTGGATTGGGGTCGATTGGCAGAAGGCATCTGCGCAACCTGATGCAGCTTGGCGAGCAGGATATCATCCTGTACCGCACGGGTTTATCTACATTGCCTGATGAAGAACTGTCCGCGTTTGGTACCTTTACCAATTTAGATGAAGCTTTGGCACAAAAGCCGGATGGGGTCATCATTTCAAACCCAAGTTCCCTGCATATTCCGGTGGCATTGGCCGCGGCCAGTGCCGGCGCAAACTTGTTAATTGAGAAACCAATCTCCCACAATCTTGAAGGCATTGTTGAGCTTGGCGAAGTGTTGAATCAGCAGGGCACGCGTGCTCTGGCGGGTTTCCACTTCCGCCAGCACCCGGTACTGAAGGAAGTCAAAGCTGAACTGGACTCAGGTACACTTGGAAAGCCACTGTCAGCTTCGGTCCATTGGGGAGAATATCTGCCAGGGTGGCATCCTTACGAAGATTATCGCAAGACATATGCCGGCCGGGCAGATTTGGGTGGAGGAGTGACGCTCACCCTCTCTCATCCGATCGATTATCTGCGCTGGCTGCTTGGGGATGTGGATGCGGTTTCTGCTACGTTATCCAAGCTCTCTGACCTCGAAATTGACGTTGAAGACAACGCGGAAATTACCTTGCAGTTTGCCAATGGTGCAATTGGTCAATTACATTTGGATTATTACCAGCGCCCAGCCAGTCACACCCTGGAGATTCGCTGCTCTGAAGGCACAATCAACTGGGATAACAGTACGGGTACTGCCAAGGTTTACCAGGCCAGCACGGATAGTTGCCGGGAATTTACACTGCCGGAAGGGTATGAACGCAATGACCTCTTTTTGGCCGAGATGCGTCATTTTATCGAGGTGATCAAGGGAGAAATGCCAGTTTGCACCCTCGAAGACGGTGCCGCTGCCTTGCAGATTGCGTTGATAGCGCACGACTCCTCCCGCAACCTCTCGAAATTAGAGCGGTTGGAAATGCCCTGGCGGCTGAATGGTAAAATCGATAACATATCCGACCCTGAGGAGCAAGATGATTTCAAACGTCCTTGATAAATTCAAGATGCACGGCCGCACGGCCATTGTCACTGGTGGAGCAGGCTTATTAGGCAAACAATTTGCCTTAGCTCTGGCCCAGGCTGGCGCGGATGTGTTGTTGGCTGATCTGGCATTGGAATGGGCGGCTGCCCAGGCGGAGACTATTCGCAAAGAAGGATATAGCGCCGACGCTGTGTCGGTAGACGTGACCAATCCCGATTCCACCCAAGCCATGGTGGCCTATGCTCTCAACCGTTTTGGGAGAGTAGACGCGCTGGTAAATTCAGCAGCTCTCGACCCCAAGTTTGACCCAGCCCACAAGGACGCCCAAGGCGCTAATGCCTTTGAGACATACAGCCTGGCTAACTGGCGGCAAGCGCTGGACGTGAACCTGACAGGTATGTTCCTGTCCTCCCAGGCAGCAGTTAAACCGATGCTGGCACAGGGTGGTGGCGCGATAGTCAATATCTGCTCTACATACGGCTTGAACGGACCGGACCAACGCCTTTACGAGCGCAAGGACGGCAGCCGTTCCTTCAAACCAGTTTACTACTCTGTTACCAAGAGCGGCGTACTGGGCTTTACGCGCTACCTGGCCGCTTATTATGCCGGCAAGGGCATCCGCGTAAACGCGCTGACACCTGGTGGTGTTTATAACGGTCACGATGAAGAGTTTACGACCGCCTATTCCTCTCGTACGATTCTCGGACGGATGGCACATCAAGACGAAATGAGTGCGGCTATGCTATTCCTGTGCTCGGAAGCATCTTCTTATATGACCGGCTCCAATTTGGTAGTGGATGGAGGCTGGACGGCATGGTAGATAAACCTGAAATCCTGGCAATCATCCCTGCCCGCGGCGGTTCCAAGGGCATCCCACGCAAGAATATCAAGCTTTTTGCGGGCGCGCCACTATTGGCCTGGTCCATCAAGGCGGCCAAAGACGCCAAAACGGTCACCCGTATCATTGTCTCTACAGACGATGAAGAAATTGCCCAGGTCGCCAGGGAATGGGGCGCGGAAGTGCCTTTCCTGCGGCCTGCTGAAATTGCTGAGGATAGCTCGCCTGACTTGCCGCTCTTTCTGCACGCCCTGGATTGGCTGAAAACCAATGAAGGCTACACGCCAGAATATCTCGTTCAGCTCAGACCGACCTCGCCCATCCGTCCGGTTGGTTTGGTGGATGAAGCGGTTACAATTCTGCTGGCACACCCTGACGCCGATTGCGTGCGTGGGATTGTGCCCTCCGGGCAAAACCCTTTCAAAATGTGGCGTCTGGATGAATCAAGCGGCCAAATGAAGTCGCTTTTGAGTGTTCCCGGAATTGCGGAACCATTCAATACAGCCCGGCAGAGCCTGCCCAAAACCTATTGGCAGACAGGGCACATCGATGTCATCCGCACCAGCAGCCTGCTCGAGAAACACTCTCTGACCGGCGATGTTATTCTGCCGGTGATGATTGACCCGCGTTACACCGTGGACATTGACCAACCCGCGGATTGGCCGAAGTATGAAGCGCTTGTTTCCGATGCCAGCCTTGAGATGGTGGATCCTATCAAAAGCAGGCGCGCCTTCCCTGAAATTGTCTCAACCCTAATTATGGATTTTGACGGAGTATTTACAGACGACAAAGTCTATCTGGATGACGAAGGGCACGAATTTGTGCGCTGCGACCGCGGGGACGGGATGGGGCTCAGCCTGCTCCGCCAGCATACTCGCATTACCCCCATGATAATGTCGCGTGATGTCAGTACGATTTCAGTTGCCAGGGCTAAGAAACTTAACATTGAGGCTTTCAGCAGTGTACTGGAAAAAGGCCAGGAGGTTGCGGCGCTGGCCGCGAACCGCGGACTAAACCCGCAAGAGATCATCTTCCTGGGGAATGACCTGCCTGATTTGGATACTTACACTCATGTGGGCTATTTTGTTTGTCCTGCCGATGCACAGCCAGCTGTGCTTAGGCGCGCGGATTTGATCCTTGAGCATCGTGGTG
>DATIUL010000115.1:0-4698 GCA_035466865.1 Anaerolineaceae bacterium
TCATGTGGGTCAGCCCTGACCTTGCTGCAAAGCACTATGCTGTTCACCTGGGAAAATCTTTCTACGACGCCCTGATTAAATTCATAACTTCCGCTCCGGTCATGGCCATGGTCTGGGCCGCGCCAGATGCCATCACTGCCGTCAGGCAAACTATCGGTAAAACCAAAGCCACCGAAGCTGACCCCGGTACAATCCGGCACGATTACGCGCTGACCACCCGTTACAACATTTGCCATGCTTCCGATTCTCCTGAAAATGCTGAGGCAGAAATTGCGTTGTGGTTCAAACCGGAAGAGTTGGTGGATTGGAAACGCCTTAGCGAAGATTGGATATACGAATGAAATCGAAAAGCCTTGAAGACTTGATAGCAGTCTACTCAGTTGAAGGTGGAGACGCAGTGGCTGTACCCATCAAAGACTTCCTGGAAGCCCAGGGCATACCTGCCATGGTCAGCCGTGAGTCCGCCGGTGCGATTTATGGTTTTACTGTTGGAAATTTGGGCATGGCAATGATCCTGGTTGACCCGGAAAATGAAGCCAAAGCCCGCGAATTGTTGGCACAGATGGACCGCGGCGAATACAGTCAGGAAAAATTGGCTGAGTGCCCCACCGGTTGCGAATTGGTTGGACCACAATCCGAAGCCATTGACGATGCCGAACTGAACGCTCGAAAGAAAGTGCTTGTCATCTGCACCGCCAACTCCGCCCGCAGCCAGATGGCAGAAGCTGTCATCAACACCGATTGTTGGGATACTTGGGTGGCTTATAGCGCAGGTATTGAACCCGCTGCCAGTGTGAACCCATATGCGCTTCGAGCGCTGGAGGAAGCCGGTATTTTCCATCAGGGTTACCCAAAATCAGTGGATACCTTCAAGGGCATGCCGCTGGATTTGGTCATCACCGTTTGCGACCACGCTAACGAAACCTGCCCTATCTGGCTGGGTGGCGACAAGCATATTCATATCGGTTTTGAAGACCCAGCCAAGGCCGAAGGTAGCGACACCGAAAAGATGTACGCCTTCCGGGAATGCCTCAAGCTGATCCGGGCAACCATCCCACCTTTGCTGAAAACACTCAACTAAGCCTTCATTTCATAAATTGCCAGGCTTTTTTAGGTCACTAAACTCAAAATACTTGCCTGATTTGGCAGGTATTTTTTGTATGGAAATTTGACATCCAGTGATTCCGAGGTTATAAGAGGCACATGCGGAAAATCGGATTGAGCTTCGGACTGGTTATTTTGTTGCTGTTGAGCAGCCTGCTTTCAGCCTGCAATACCAAACAGACGAGCCCTACTCCCTTCATTCCCCCTCAAGATGCCATCCCCACCTCGGCGTTCAACAGCCCTACCTTAACACCGGTGCCGGTTGAAATCACCCCGCCGGAAGAGCCCCGCTTAAAAGATGCCGATTTGGCTTTGAGCTTTGGGGATTACGAGAAAGCACTCGAACTTTACCGCGCCCCGATACCGGATAACAGCGCCACCAGCCAGGCCGCCGCGCTTTTTGGCCAGTCGCTGGCGCTCTTCAAGCAGGGCAATTTGAGTGAGGCGCGTACTGTCATGGCAGACCTGGCAACACGCTTCCCCACCGAAGCACCGGGGGTTCGTGCTCTTTTTTGGTTGGGCGAGTACGCCAATAGTGCTGGGGAAACTGCACAGGCTATCGAATACTACGCGCAATATCAAGAAAAATCAGCCCGCAACCTTGACGCCATGGTTTTTGAGAAGATTGGCGACATGCAAAGCGGTCCAGAACAGAAATTGATTTTCTACCAAAAAGCCTATTCCGCGGCCGGTAACGACCCCAGCCTGGGTCTGGTCTCCAAATTGGCGGAACAGTACAACAATACTGGCCAGGCAGACCGCGCCCTGGAAGTGCTGCAATTAGAGTTGGAAAGTTCCACGTTGGATTACTCCAAAGCCTTTCTTTTGTTGCAGATGGGCGATATTGAAATTCGCATCGGCAACACCGAAGCTGGTAACAATCATTATTTGAGTGCTGTTAACAACTATCCGCTCACCGGTTCGGGTTACTCTGCCCTGGCAGCATTGGTGAATGCCAACGTGCCCGTCAATGAGCTGGCCCGGGGTATCATCAACTACAATGTCGATCAGGATAAATTGGCCATTGAAGCCCTTGACCGGTATTTGACCGATGCCACAGAATCCATCGATAAAGCGCTCTACTATAAAGCACTGGCCACCCGCCGATTGGGCACCCAGAGCACGCCCCTGGGGTCCGAAGACCGCGAAAAAGCCAATTTGCTCGGTGGGCTGCAATCCGATAAGGAAGCCATCGCCCTCTGGACCCGGCAAATTAAGGAGTTCCCCAATAGTGAATTCTTTGTTGATGCCATGGAGGACGTCATTTACACGCAGTACGCCTACATGGACCAGACCATGCCGGCCATTGAAACGGCTGAAAAATACATAGCCGAGGCTCCCAACGCCGATTACGTGCCGCGCTTGCTCAACATGGCAAGCCAGTACTACCAGGCTTTGGGCCAGGAAGACAAATCCATCGAAACACTCACACGCATCGGTATGCAGTTCCCGGGCTCGGATTTGGCTTTCTCCTCGCTCTTCTTCAGTGGCATCATCCACTACCGCAATAACCAGCTCGACAAGGCTAACGAAGTCTTCAACCGCGCGTTGCTGCTCGCTTACATCCCTGAAGATTCCAAAGAAGGATCGCTGGAACAAGCCGGTGCTTATCTCTGGCTGGGTAAAACTGCCCTGAAAAAAGGCGACGCTGAGGCTGCCAAAGCCTTCTTGCAGGACGCGCAAAACGCGGACAAATACGGCTATTACGGATTGCGCGCCGGTGAGATCCTGGCCGGCAAAGAAACCTTCGCTGAGCCTGCCAACCTCAATTTTGAGGTGGACTTGGTTAAAGAGCGGCAAAGAGCCGCCCTCTGGCTGGCAACCCTGATGAAAATCCCACCCGAGACCAACCTGGATTTCACTCAGGCTCTCTTTGAAGAGCCCGATTACCTGAAGGGTATGGAATGCTTCAAATTGGGTCTTTTTACTGAGGCCGCTTCTTACCTTGCCAGCCTGCGGAATCGGTACAGTAAAGATGCCATTAATAGCTTCAGGCTCATCAAAGTCTTTTATGACCTGGGTTACTACGACCAGGCCATCCTGGCTGCCAGCACTGTTGTTAAACTCACCGGTTACGCCTACGACCTGCTTTCACCCAATCTGCCACCCTACTTTGCCTACATCGAGTATGGCACCTACTACCTGACTTGGGTGCAGCAGTACGCAGAACGTTACAACGTACCAGTGCTGGTGCTGCTCAGCCTCATCAGGCAGGAAAGCCTTTTTCAGGCCAACGCCGTTTCCAGCGCCGGAGCCCTTGGTTTGATGCAGCTGATGCCAGCCACCGGCTCGCAGATTGCACTTGAGTCCAATTGGCCGCCCGATTTCACCACCGAAGACCTGCAAATTGCTTACGTCAGCCTGGTCTTGGGCAGCAACTACCTCGGCCGGCAATTGATCGGCTTCCAAGGAGATACGCTCGCCGCGCTAGCGGCTTACAACGCCGGACCTGGATCGGTACTTGGTTGGAAAGCAACCGCCGGGGATGACCCGGACGTCTTCGTGGGCACCATCCGCTACCTTGAAACCCGCACCTACGTGCGCAAGGTCGCCGAGAATTACGAGCACTACGTCCGTATTTACGGCAATCCTTGATCCCTTCTGCAAGCTAACACCAAAAAATAAGCCCTTCAAAGGGCTTATTTTTGTAGAGATTTTCCGGGGGTCAGGTACTGCTTTTGGGTAACCACCGGATTTATATCGGTGATAGGTCTCTGAAAAGCCTTACCCCTTATACATGTGAATTGCCTCAGCCTTGATTTCTAGCGCCGCTGAGTTGTATCACTCTGAGTCGAGCTGGTCACTGAGCGTGAGGTGGAGCGATCCATCCCAATTGCCATCAGGCGCGCAATAATCCAGACCAACAAAGCGTAGACCGCCATGGCAATCAATGTATTGATTTCGATGATCGAGCCGCCAACCTGGGGGGTGCCCAATAAAGCGTTGAACGGAGCAACGAAAATATTAGTGATGCCGTAGATGAAAGCACTGAAACCGGCATCTGGGTTGGCTCCGATAAATTTCAACACAAAGCGCAGCCCTAACATGATCTCCAGGATGCCCAAAAGGGTATAGAGTATTCGGTTGGCTTTAAAGGATTGCAGTCGTTGTTCCGCAGCAACATCGCGGGTTACGTGCTGGGTGGCGGCATAACCAGGTTCTTGCGTTACAACCGTCTCTTGACGGCGATCAACAGCTTGTGGTTCAGTATTTGGATTTTCTGTCATTCTTTCTCCTCTTGTCTTCCTTTGATCCGTAAAATTTTACGGACCTTTACGGATCATACAGGAATTTGCTCCCTAGAATTTCAGGGATCCTGCCCTCAATTGCTCAACAGATTGATGCTTCGAGCCATCAAGCAGGCATATTAAATCTTATTTCTTAACTGCTTCGTCAAACTTGCCCAGCCAGTCGTTAATTTCATGTTCTGCCTGAGCTTTGCCGTATCCATAGCGCTGTTGTAAAACACCAGCAAGCTCTTCGGTCTTTCCACTTAAAAGTGCAAGATCGTCATCAGTGATTTTTGCCCACTGCTGCCGCGCCTGACCTTTTAATTCGTGCCACTTTCCTTCAAGAATATCTTTAGGTCCATTC
>DATIUL010000116.1:0-2253 GCA_035466865.1 Anaerolineaceae bacterium
TATGCAAAAAGGTGATCATTTCCTGCTTATCGGCTGGCTTGTCGCCAAAGCTCATGCGCATGCACCCCAAACCGATAGCTGAAACTACCAGGTCGCTCTTGCCAAGCCTTCGTTTTGATAATTCCATTCTTCTGCCTCCACTTATTTCCTAATCTAACTGGAACAAACTTATCCGTGTTTTACCTTATATAAATTATCCTACAATCGGATCCCTTAACACCGTCTGAGCTTCAATAATCCTGAGTTTTGAGCCAAGTCTCAATTTCATTTTTGGCCTGTTTGACCTCACTACCGCGGATGGCAAGCCCTTTGCGTAGGTCCGCGCCATGGCAGAGCTTTTCTATGTCACTTTCGCTCTTTCCCATGCCGCTGCCCTCATGCGTGCAGAGGGGGAGGATCGTTTTCCCTGAAAATTCATATCTTTCCAGAAAAGTCCATACCGCCATTGGCATGGTGCCCCAGTAATTGGGGTAGCCCAGCACAATAACGTGAAAATCATCGATACCGGGTAAATATTCGCTAAGTGGCGGGCGGGCATTGGCGCGCAGATCCTTCTTTGCCTCTTGCGTGCAGGTGTGGTAATCGGTGGAGTATTTGATAAGCGGCTCAATCTTAAATAGCTGCCCACCGGTAAGCTCCGCGACCATCCTCGCTGCCAGCTCCGTGTTGCCAACGCTTAAGTTGACCAGGCGGTCGTTGACGTAGTTGAAATCGGCGCGGGAAAAGTAGGCTACTAATATCTTTTTGTCCATATTGATGCTCCTTCGCGTTGGTTTGATGATTATTGTAGTCCTTGAGGAGGTTTTAATGGATGAGAATTTTGTAAAATATTTCAGCAAGCCAAACCAACACACAGGAAAACTGGAATTTTGATGCCTCACGGTAGAAATAATCGGAATCCATTGGCAACCAGTCCTCTTCGCAACATCGCAGACTAAACGCGGTAATTATTGACTCAAAATTTACATTGTGCTACTATGAAAGTGCTTTCATTAAAGCAGCAGAGAAATAAAGTGAGCAACGGAAAAAAAGTTCCAACAATTTTTGATGTGGCTGAACTCTCCGGAGTGAGCATATCTACCATTTCGCGTGTCATCAACGCCCCTGAAAAAGTGAACCTCATAACCCGCCAAAAGGTTTACGAGGCTATCGACAAATTAGGTTTTGTTCCCCAAGCTGAAGCACGTGCCCGCGCTTTACGATTCAAAGGCAGAATTGGTGTCATCACACCTTTTTTCACAGCCCCATCCTTTGTACAGCGATTGCGTGGCATAGCAGCCACGTTATCGAAAGAAAATTTCGATCTAATAATTTACACGGTGGATTCGAATAACCGTTTACAAAGCTATCTCTCGTCTTTGCCTCTCACCGGAAACCTGGATGGCCTGGTGATCGTTTCACTTCCTGTTGCCGATGCGGATGTGAAACGGCTTCTTGACCACGACCTGCCAACTGTCTTAATTGAATTTCCGCATCCATTTTTGAATAGTGTCGAAATCAATGATGTTGAGGGCGGCAGGATGGCAACGGAGTATCTGATCAGCAAAGGTCACACACGAATTGCTTTCCTTGGCGATACCGATTTACCGGAGTATTCCATCCACCCCGTTAGTTTACGGTTGAAAGGGTTTCGTCAGGCTGTAAAAAACGCCAATCTTGACATTCCCAAGGAGTTTGTGCGGCTGGCTCCTTACAACCAGGAGCGTGCCCGTGTCATTGCCAAAGAGCTGCTTGATAGCCCAAACCCTCCCACGGCTGTTTTTGCGGCGACAGACCTTCAGGCCCTAGGAGTCTTAAAGGCTGCCCGACAGTTGAACGTGAAAATCCCTGAGCAATTAGCCATCATCGGATTTGATGACCTTGATATGGCGGAATATGAAGACCTGACGACGATTCGGCAACATCTTGATGAATCCGGGCGCATTGCTGTTGAAATTTTATTGTCGCATATCGCGGAGAGTTCCCGCCCGGTCCAACATATTACCATTCCGCTTTCTATCGTTGAACGATTAACCGCATAATAAATTTTTGAATACTAAAAATAATATGCTATACTATTTTATGAAAGTGTTTTCATGCAAACATTTTACAGATTGTCCTTCGCTGAATATCAGTTTTGTTGAACAATCATAAGGAGGTGCAGTTTAGTCCACTCGTCGAAATCTCTTCAGCTATTCCAAATAATTCAATAGATTAGGAGAAGAAATGAACAAAAATATTTCCCGATTAGTTGCACTAGTGGTTGTGTCTATC
>DATIUL010000117.1:0-2932 GCA_035466865.1 Anaerolineaceae bacterium
AAAGGCAACCCCATCGAAGGTGCCAAACCATTCTCACTCGCAGTCCTAACCGGCAATAAAGACCTCGCTGGCGACGTACAATGCGTCTTCCTGCCTGTAGTCCAGGTAACCAAAGACAATGTGTATGAGGAAATCGTAGTAAGTGGTTTCCAACCTTACGATGCAGTTTATCGTGATATTCCAGAAGGCGAAAGGCCTCCCAAACCAGGCGAAGCTGCTGCTCCTGTAGCACCTGCTGCACCTGCTGAACCTGCCCTGATTGGTCTTTCGTTCTCTGACTTCGCGACCGAACGTTGGAAGCCAGAATCTGAACTGCTCACCAAACTACTCGAAGAAAAAGGTTACAAGGTTGTTGTTCAGGAAGCCAACCACGATGTCAAACTCCAGAACGACCAGATCGACAATATGGTCACCCAAGGGGTCAAGGGTTTGATCATCATTGCTGAAGATGGCGAAGCCGTTGTGACCGCTGTGGATAAGGCTGCTGCCGCTGGCGTGAAAGTTATCGCTTACGATCGTCTGATCAAAACCCAGAACATCGCTGCTTACCTGTCATTTGACAATACCGAAGTTGGCCGCCAGGAAGCTCTTGGTGTGATGACCGCTCTTGGCCTGCCCGGAAGCACTACCTGGACCAAGGATAATCCCGCCAAGGTTGTAATGTCTGGTGGTTCCCCCACCGACAATAACGCTCATCTTGTCCGCGCTGGGCAGGAAGAAGTTATGAAACCCTATGTTGATTCCGGTGTGGTTAAAGTTGTTGCTGATTTCTGGGTGGAAAACTGGGATGCTGCCAAGGCTTTGGCGAACATGGAAAACGTCCTCACTGCTCAGCAGAACAAGATCGATGCCGTGGTTGCCTCAAATGATGGCACCGCGCTCGGTGAACTGACGGCTTTGAAGGCTCAGGGATTGGCTGGCAAAGTGCCGATTTCCGGTCAGGATGCCACCGCTGATGGATGCAATAGCATCGTCAAGGGCGAGCAAACCGTGACCGTATACAAGGACTTCCGCCTTTTGGCCCCGAAAGTGGTTGACATGATGGACGCCCTGATCAAAGGCAACCCCATCGAAGGTGCCAAACCATTCTCACTCGCAGTCCTAACCGGCAATAAAGATCTCGCTGGCGACGTACAATGCGTCTTCCTGCCTGTAGTCCAGGTAACCAAAGACAATGTGTATGAGGAAATCGTTGTAAGTGGTTTCCAACCTTACGATGCAGTTTATCGTGATATTCCAGAAGGCGAAAGGCCTGCCAAACCATAATCGTACTGCGTTCATAGTACGGTAAGGAAAAATAGTTCTTCCGCGCCGGATCAAAAAAATCTGGCGCGGAAGAAAGCAAAGTACAGAGTAATTCCGCGGAAAACAGGATGAGCTTTTTTAGAAAATGTCAGATAATTATCATAAATACCAGTGCTTCATTTTAGCAATTATTAAAAATTAACAAGCAAAAACAGGATCTGACCAATGAGCGAAAATTTAATTCTTGATTTTCAAAATGTTACCAAAGCATTTCCCGGTGTTGTTGCTCTCAACGACGTGAGTTTCAAAATCCAACGAGGGGAGATTCATGGTATCTGCGGAGAGAATGGCGCAGGGAAATCCACACTAATGAAAATCCTGTCCGGTGTGTACCCATATGGGACCTACGAAGGGGAAATTATTTATAACGATCAACCGATGAAACTGGAAGGAAGTTCGATTCAAAAGGCAGCTGATGAGGGAATCGCGATCGTTTATCAAGAGCTAACTCTGGTACCCGGGATGACGGTGGGCGAGAATATTTTTCTAGGCAAAGAGCCTACAAAAGCAGGGGTGATCAATTGGGATCGCGTTTATTCAGACACTCAAAAGATATTGGATGAGTACCATCTGGACGTCCATCCGCAGGATGTCGTGAAGAACCTGGGCGTAGGGAAGATGCAAATGACCGAAATAGCCAAGGCTTTATCGGAAAACGCAAAGGTACTCATTCTGGATGAGCCCACCAGCGCGCTTTCAGAGGCTGAGGTGACCCAATTAATGTTGATCCTCGAGACACTCAAGGCCCATGGCGTAACCTGTATCTATATTACTCACAAGATTGAGGAATTTTTCCGCATCGCTGATACCGTGACGGTTCTGCGAGATGGAAAAGTGGTAACAACACAAGATGCTAAAGATTTAGACTCACAGAAACTTGTGAAGTACATGGTCGGACGAGAGATGAAGGAACGATTCCCCAAAGGAAATCGAGCTCCCGGTGAAAAACTATTGGAAGTCAATGATTTACATGCTGAAGATCCCAACAAAAACAAGGAAGTTCTCAAAGGTGTTACTTTTGACCTGCGAAAAGGTGAGATCCTGGGCATAGCGGGGTTAATGGGTTCCGGACGGACTGAACTTGTGATGACCTTGTTTGGTGAATATGGAAAAATTACCCATGGTACTGTCAAACTCGATGGACAAGAAATTGTCATCAGAAACGGTCACGAAGCGATGGAAAAGGGCATCAGCCTTGTACCTGAAGACCGGAAACGCCATGGACTAGTTCTTATTCAATCAATATTAAAGAATATTTCGTTACCAAATCTGGATAGGTTTGCATCATTTTTAAGGATCAATAACGACGCCGAGCTTGTAGAAAGCTTAAAGATTGCGAAAGAACTGGCAATCAAAACCCCCAATCTTCTGGTACCAGCAGAATCATTATCAGGAGGAAATCAGCAAAAAGTTGTCATCGCAAAATGGCTCATGTCAGGACCTCGAATATTAATTATGGATGATCCAACCCGGGGTGTTGATGTTGGTGCCAAGTTTGAAATCTACAAACTTATGAACGAGCTTGCGGAACAAGGGATTTCAATCATTATGATCTCGAGCGATCTCCAAGAAGTGTTGGGGATGAGCGATCGAGTAATGGTAATGTGTCATGGCCGTTCCAACGGTA
>DATIUL010000118.1:0-1750 GCA_035466865.1 Anaerolineaceae bacterium
ACATCCTCGGGGGGGATGATGCGATCCTTGAATGCTCCAAACCCAGTGGTGATGCCATAGGCTATTTTACCTTCAGCCACCAATTCCTGGACCGCATTGGCTGCCCGTTCGATGTTGGAAATAGCCTTAGCAGAAATTTTGACCAGTATGCCAGGGTCGTTGGCAACCCTGATAACGTCAGCTATGGTAAGCGAATGGCCATCAATTTCGTATGTTTTCAATCGAGCTCCCAAATATTAGGCTTCTTCAATTTCAACAGTCTGCAGAGTGACCGCCGGGGAATCCAAAAGCATCGGGTCGCGAGGAGGAATGGACAAGAGTACGTCCAGGCCTTCAACTACCTTCCCAAAAACGGCGTGTTTGCCATCCAACCAGGGGGTTGGGACGGTTGTCAGGAAGAACTGCGAGCCATTGGTGTTCGGTCCGGCGTTGGCCATGGAGAGCACGCCGGCTTTGTCGTGCCGTAATTTGGAGTCAAATTCGTCCCTGAATGAATAGCCAGGTCCGCCCCGGCCAGTACCGGTCGGGTCGCCGCCCTGCACCATGAAATCCCGGATGACCCGGTGAAACTTGGTGCCATCGTAATAGCCTTCGCCTGCCAGGAAAACAAAATTATTGACTGTATTGGGCACCTGTTGGGCAAAAAGCTCAACTACGATATCACCTTTACTGGTCATAAATTTTGCCTTGTACTTTTTCTTGAGGTCCAGCTTGAATTCCGGAGCCGATTTCCATTGTTTCTGCGTCATGAATGCCTCTCTTTCAATGTGATTTTACTGCAAGACGATGCCAGAAATACCTTGGCAAGCATGCTTGGTCGTTTTAGCTTTAGCCTTTTACCGCGCCACCCAACATTCCACGGATAAAGAACCTTTGAAAAAGTATATACACCAGGACCGTCGGTACGGCCACAATCAACGCGCCGGCGGCCAGCAGGGGAATGTTGGAAGTGTAACGGCCCTGGAAAAACGCCAACCCAACCGGCAGTGTGCGCAAGCCTTCATCCTGAATCATCACCAAAGCCAGCAGGAACTCGTTCCATGTCCACATGAAAATGAGCACCACAAGGGTTGTGAGCGAGGGTGTTGAAAGCGGCACCAGTATTCGCCAGAGCGTCTGCCAACGGCTGGACCCATCCATCGTGGCTGAATCAATGAGCTCCTGCGGAATGGTCTCAAAGGAAGAGGTCAGCCACAGCGTGCCAAAGGAAACGGACAGGCCAATCTGCGGCAAGATGAGCGCCCAGTAGGTATCTCGCAACTGCAGGGAGTTCATCAGGTTGTAGAGCGGGATGATGGCTGCTTCAAAGGGCACCATATAGCCCAGCAAGACCAATGGATAAAGCCACTTTTTGCCCGGTAGCGGCAGAATTGCAAATGCATAACCGGTGAGGATGGAAAGAAATACGCTAGCCACGACGGTGATAACGGCGACGATTATGCTATTTTTGAAGAATATTCCAAAGCGCCCAACCATCCAGGCATTCTTGATGTTCTCAAGTGAAAGTTGGGAAGGCAAGGCAAACGGGTTGAGGTTTACTTCGCTTGCGGAGCGAAATGCGTTTAGCAGCAATCCTGTGATGGGCAAAAAGACCAGCAGAGAGAAGCTAAACAGCAATACGTAGCGGAAAATCTGAGCACCTGGAGTCTGCTTCATTCTTTGCTCCAGGCATCAGCAGCCTGGTACTTGCGCACCAGCAGCGAGATTGCCAGAATGATGACGGTCAGAATGGTAGCAATCGCAGCGGCAT
>DATIUL010000119.1:0-3551 GCA_035466865.1 Anaerolineaceae bacterium
AACGTATTGCAGGCAGACGAGTGCATCTAAAATCCGGACGTACTTATCATGTTGAGTATAATCCTCCAAAAGTTGAGGGTATTGATGATATTACAGGGGAGGCGTTGATTCAGAGAGATGATGATAAAGAAGAAACGGTGCGTAAAAGACTCAGTATTTATCATGAACTAACTAAACCTTTAGTCGGCTATTATTCAGCAGCAAGCAGCCAGGTAAAATTCAGTTCGATTACCGGTGTCGGCTCTGTGAATGAAATTACTAACAAAGTTTTTGGTATTCTTAGGTGAGACGACTGATAGGATTGGAATGCGGGAAATGATAAATTAGATGCTAATATGCAAGCCGCTGATTTTCATTCAGAATATATGCAAAAAGTTAGCAAATCTTAAAATTAGATGATGCAGTTGTTTAAGCTATAACACAGAGGGTATTAATTAATGAGTAAAGTTTATAACGTTGCAGTTGTTGGTGCGACGGGTGCAGTGGGCGAAGCCATGCTGTCGATATTGGAAGAACGCCAGTTTCCTGTGGGTGAGGTATATGCCCTAGCCAGCAGTAATTCAGCAGGCAAACGAATTCCTTTTAAGGGCGGCTCATTAAAAGTGGAAGATTTAGCAACCTTCGATTTTTCTAAAGCTCAGATTGGTTTATTTTCTCCAGGCGCGGCTATTTCAGAAATATACGCACCCAAAGCCGCTGCTGCCGGTTGTATAGTTATCGATAACACCTCTCAGTTTCGCTATGACGACGATATTCCTCTGGTAGTGCCAGAAGTCAATCCAGAAAAAATAGCCTATTACAAAAATCGCGGTATTATCGCAAATCCTAATTGCTCAACTATTCAAATGTTGGTGGCAATAAAACCCATTTATGATGCAGTAGGCATAGCTAGAATTAATGTGTGTACTTATCAAGCTGTATCCGGTACGGGCAAAGAAGCCATAGAAGAACTGGGTAAACAGACAGCCAGTCTTCTTAACATGCAGTCCATTACACCCAGCGTCTATCCTAAGCAAATCGCCTTTAATGTTCTGCCGCAAATTGATGTGTTCATGGATAATGGTTATACAAAAGAAGAAATGAAGATGGTTTGGGAAACTCAAAAAATCTTGGGCGATGCCAATGTTATGGTCAATGCCACCGCTGTACGAGTACCTGTATTTTACGGTCATTCCGAAGCTGTACATATTGAGACACGCACAAAAATTACTGCCGAAGCCGTTAGAGCTTTGCTGAATAAAGCACCAGGTGTAACAGTTTTGGATGAGCGAAAAAATGGCGGTTACCCGACTGCGGTAACTGAGTCATCAGGTCATGATGATGTGTTTGTTGGTCGTATAAGAGAAGATATATCACACCCTAAAGGTATTGATTTGTGGGTAGTGGGTGATAATGTTCGAAAGGGTGCGGCATTAAACAGCGTACAAATAGCTGAAGTACTGGTAAAAAATTATATCTAGACTAACATTAACTTCATATTCGATTGTTGAAGTATGAGACTGTGATAAATAGATTTAATGAGAACAATGTGCGCAATTTAACTACAACTTTAGCGGTGATATCCTTAATGACTCCGGCCATTGGATATTCGCTAGGGATTGGTGATATTAAATTGCACTCAGTACTTAATCAGAATCTGGATGCTGAAATTGCATTAGTAGTATTGGCGGACGAGAAATCATCAGACATAAAAGTAAATTTAGCGCCACCTGATAAGTTCGATGAAGCGGGAGTCCCTTGGACTTCTTTCCTCTCGAAAATAAAATTTGAAACGAAAATCGGTACCAATGGTTCTGTAATTATTAGACTAAGCTCAAGAGAAGCCGTAAAAGAACCTTTCCTTGATTTATTGCTTGAAGTAAGCTGGCCCAAAGGTAGCTTGTATCGTGAATTTACTATGCTGTTGGATCCTCCATCATCCTATAAACAGGCGAATGTTCCTGCATTAACCAACGCTAAAAGTTACAATCCCGAAACGGCAGTTGTCCCTCAGCATCAACTTCTACAAAAACAGCAAACAAAGGCCCGGAAAAACCGTTTTGTACCGGCCCCTATAAAAGCAGTATCAGCTAAAACAAATATACCAAATAATCAGTTAACGTTAGTTGCTCCTACGGAAGCCGGTGTAGCAGAAAATTTAATTATAGCCCCAGAAAATGAGCAAGTAACAGATAGAAAGAAAGTCGTTAATGCTACATCTAAAACAAATGATAAAGAGATTGTAAACAATGCCTCTCCAGTAAATGATGCACTTCAAGATAAAGTAGCAGAGCTTGAAAAGCAGTTGGCTGTTTTACAGAACCAATTTCAGGCAAAACAAGTTGTTCAACCTGAAGCTGTTCAGACAACAACTTCCAGACCAACAGGAACTGTCAATTCTGTGATTCAACAAAAACCAGTTCAACCTGATGTTAAGCCAACTATTCAAACAGAATCCGAAGCAAAGTCATCATTAAATACTTATTATCTGTGGATAGGCGGTGTTGGCGTGGGAACATTATCTTTACTTGTATGGCTTTGGTGGCGAAAACGCAAGCTTAACGAACGATCTGATATCCTGAATTTTTTTGCTTCTTCAGGCATAAGTAAAGCGACAGAATCAAAGAGCATTTTTTCTACATCGATCGAAAAAGGTAATACTCAAAATGCCGATGAAGATGGCAAAGGCACTTTCTTTAATGAATTAACAATTAGCGACTTTGATGCATTTGATACAGATCAGAGCGAAATCGATCCGATTTCCGAGGCTGATGTTTATTTGGCATATGGTCGTTATCAACAAGCAGAAGAGTTGATGCGCTATGTCATTAATGATCAACCTGACCGCGATGAATGTAAATTAAAATTGCTGGAAATATTTTATTCAAATGCAAACAACCATGCTTTTGAGTCCTATGCCAATGAACTAGCCAAAGCAGGTAAAAAAGATGATGTTGAATTTTGGGCAAAAGTTTCTGAAATGGGCAGTCAAATTTGTCAGGATTCAACATTGTTTTCTTCTGAAGTAAAAGGATTTCCTTCGAAAGAAAATTCAATCTTTGAAAAAGCGACTGTAAGCTTAGTTGACTCGGACGATATTGAAAATAGTGAACTAATAGATATTTATGAAAATGAATTTACTGATGAGCAACAGAATAACCAGAGTATTGATTATGACTTAAGTACAATTGCACCAAATACTGAAGAATCAAGCAAAACTCTAGGAATCATTGTTTCTAAAGCACAAGATGTCAAGGTTAATGATGAATTTGAATCGTTCGATTTTTATTTTGACAAGCCAATATCAGGATTAAATGGAGAAGATTTAGGTCAACAAGGAGGAATTGAGGTTTTTGATCTAACTGACATGGATGAGTCAGAAACCAAGCTGGACTTGGCAAAAGCATATATTGATATGAGTGATACGAATGCGGCCAAGGATATGGCTTGCCAAGTACTCGAAAAAGGTTCTGCAGAGCAAAAAAAGGTGGCTCAAGCACTGCTGAATAACTTAGCCTATCTTCGTGACTTCTACTGACAATTATCCATTAATTCAATAAGTTGAAATTTTT
>DATIUL010000120.1:0-1582 GCA_035466865.1 Anaerolineaceae bacterium
ATTGCGTTTGATATGTTTTTTGTTTGACACGTTGTAAAATTAAAAACAACAAAATAAAAAAATAGAAACGCTTAATAATCAGTCCTGCGCCTTCATGTTCACCCTCCAATTCAAGTATGAACGCATGTATCGCCGCAGTATGTCAGGACTTTTATTAAGTTTACGCATTCAGGTAAGAGTTCCTCTTCCTCCATGGCAAAATATTCCTCCAGGTCCATCTTAACTCACTGAAATTTAGATGCAACTTCACAAATTGTTCTTTGGCACCAGACAGACAGCTAACGCACTGTCCGATGTGCCTGGCATCAAAATATCGCACACCATGATTGCCAAATATGCGCTGGCGGCTGCAGCCTGCCAGCAGACAATACTCAAATCTGTATTGATAATTAAATTAGTGCAAAATCATTTTTCATAGCAAATTTTACACTATGCAAAACTCTTATCTAGCACAGTTAGTAACGTTGAGGTCTGAATATTGCGAACATTGTTGAAATATTTCAAGGCTGCGAGTATAATAATCGAAAGGACTCACGAGGAGGTATGTTTATGAACATGGATTTGGATGCAAAAAGAAAAGAGCAGATAAAAAAAGTAGAAAGCTATAGATGGGTCGTCTGGATCATACTTGCGCTCATGTATGTTTTTGTTACCTTCCACCGCCTGGGAACGGGAGTTGTAAAGACTGATCTCCAGGAAACCTTCAATATCGGGGTCGCTCAATTCGCTACAATAGGTTCGATGTATTTCTATGCCTACTTTATTATGCAGATACCTTCCGGGATACTGGCAGACAAACTGGGTCCTAAGAAAACAGTAACCATATTCTCCATACTTGCAGCAATAGGCTCTGTAATATTCGGGCTTTCACAGACCTTGACCATGGCTTATTTAGGCAGGTTTATAGTCGGTATAGGCGTATCGGTCGTATTCATCTGCCTCATCAAAATCCAGTCGCGCTGGTTCTATTCCAAGAACTTCGCCCTTATGATAGGGTTTGTGGGGCTTGCTGCTAATACAGGCGCGCTTTTGGCGCAGACTCCCCTGGTTTTTGCCACAAGCACGTTTGGCTGGAGAAACACCTTTGTTTTCATGGGATTAGCAATGATAGTATTCGCTGTGCTGACCATGGTCTTTGTCAAAGATGATCCAACAGACATGGGACTCCCGGGGATGGATGAGCTCGAAGGAAGGCCTGCGGTCAAATCTGACATCAAGGTAGGCGCGTCATTGAAATCGGTCATGTCAAATCCACGAACCTGGATTGTGTCTGTCGTTAATGTAGGGCTTTACGCAGGTTATATCATTCTCCTGGGGACATATGGGGTATCATACCTTATCGCGGCATACGGACTTACCATTGTTCAGGCAGCGAACCTTATCATATCAGCTGTTGTCGGTTCAGCTGCGGGGTCCATAGCAATCGGATTCGTCTCTGACAAGATCAAGAAGAGAAAATTGATTTTAATCATATGCAGCGCTGCAACCCTTGCAGGCTGGCTGCTCTTCGTATACGCAAAACTTCCTGTAGCTATGCTGGCACCTTTTCTTTTTGTTTTCGGATTTGTGATGACAGGCTTCA
>DATIUL010000121.1:0-2772 GCA_035466865.1 Anaerolineaceae bacterium
CGGACCATTATCAAAGTTATCCAATTAACACGATCGAGGGGAGTCCGCTGTACCAGTCATCGGTCAAAGCAAGGCGGATTGCTGAACCCAAGCACATCCTTCCTGCGCTGATCCTTAGTGTGCTTGTGGCCTTTGCGCTCGTTTGGATTCCCCAGAATTTTCAGGTGGCATTCATCGGATACGTGTGGGGACTCTTTCTGATTGTGGATACGACCCATCTTGGTAATATCATTGGATACCGGGCTAGTCGACATGGGTTGCACGGTAAGCAATTCTTGCACTTACGCACCGGCTATCTCATTCAAATGGGGCGCTATTTTGCTTTCACCGTTTTCCTCAGCTTGCTTGCTGTCTTTTCCGCATCCCCGTTTATTATTGGGGTTGCCATCGCCGGGTTGACGTCCACCCTTAGACAGCTTTTCTGGTTGCGGAAAATGCCGGCTTTCAACGCGGCTGACGAACCACCAGTAACCTAGTTTCAGCTCTCTAGATATGTAAATACCGCCAACTTCGTTTTGTGCTGTTCAAAATGCAAGGCTCTCCACTCACTTCAGTTGAGGGCCTTGCAACTTTCTGCCGGTCTAAAAATCAAAACGTGGAAAAGGCTATTCCCGGGGGGAAATCAGTTGACCTATGTATTTCCCCTAAAACAACACTCCGCCACACACCAAAGTGTCTAACGGTTCCACTCTGCCACCAGTATATTAACCTTGCAAGCGAGAAGTGAAACAAAAATACATGTCACCAAGGAACTAAAAATATGGCAAACATAGCTAAACCTCAACCTGATTCGCCTCAGCCAACCTTCTATAAGATCCGGATCCAAGGCCAACTCGATTCCCAGTGGACAGATTGGTTTGAAGGCCTGACCATCACGCTGGACGAGAAGGGTGACACGCTTCTCACCGGTCCGCTGATTGACCAGGCAGCGCTGCACGGAGTGCTCAAAAAAATCCGCGATTTGGGGATGCCCCTGATCTCGGTTTGTCCGGGTCAATCAAAAAATTTAAGTTCAACCAGTTCAAAAAAAGGAGAAAAATAAATGAATAACGTCACAAAAATCGCAAGAACCGCAGGTTTGGTTTACCTGCTTTACATGATCAGCTCGTTCGTAGCCAATCTTTTCGGAAAGTTTGTGTTTGTGGAAGCACCGGTCACGATCAATCACATTCTGACCCATGCAACCCAGTTCCGCATTGGCTTTGTAATCAATCTTTTTTCGGTCGTTCTATTCCTTTTGGCAGCCTGGGCTTTGTCCGTGCTGCTGAAGCCGGTGAATAAAGATTTAGCCTTATTGTTCCTGTTATTCAATGTTGCCGGTTTTGCGGTTTGGTTGTTCAGCTCGCTTTGCCTGTTTGGCAGCCTGGTAATCTTGAACGGAACTGAAGCTTTCAAAGCTTTCCAGCCGGATCAATTGCAGGCGCTGGCAGTGTTCTTCTTCGGTTTATACAAAACCGGCGTCTTTATCACCCAGGTGCCTTATGGGGTTTGGCTGTTCCCCCTCGGCTATCTTGTTTTGAAATCTGGGTTTCTGCCAAAGGTCCTCGGTGTGCTGCTGATCGCGGACGGCATTTGCCAATTCGTTTATGTCTGCCAGCGCTTGATCCTTCCTAACCTCGCTGTCATCGCGTATCCCTGTATGGTGATCAGCTTTATCGCTGAATTCTCCCTGGCCTTGTGGCTTGCCATCAAGGCTGTGAAACCAAGTTTGTCCGTGAATCCGGAATAAAGAAGGAACTAGAGATGATAAACAAAAAGGGAATCTTAATAAAGGCCTTGGTTCTGACGCTGGTGGGAGGTCTGGCTTTCTGGCTGGCTAACTTCGCGATTTCGCGAACGGCGATTGCCGCGGAATACAGGGCGGCCATGTCAATTTCCTATTACCCGATGCTGCTGGAATCCCTTATCGGTGGTTTGATCATCGGGTTGTGGGTCAGTTTTCTTCTGCTGAGATTCTATAGCCAGACCCCTGGTAAGGACCCGATCATAAAATCAGTCCTCCTGAGCTTTCTTGTTCTGGTCATTGTCACGATCTCAATCGCCAATCCATCAACGTTTAAGCAAACGCCTGATGTTTCACGTTATTTTATCATCGGCACGGTATTCAACGTGATCCGCATTACCGCCCTGGGCATCGCAATCGGTTATGTGTATAAAAGACAGCACAGGGAAGTCAAATCAAGCATGGTCGCAGCCAGCCCTGCCGGGTTGCGATAAGAAAACAGCCATGCAAACCAGGGCTACAGGTCTTGTTAAGCAAGCGTCTTCCCGCAATTTCTCAGAGAGACTGCTTAAGTTAGCAGTCGCGGGAGGAGCGGCGTTCTGGGTCACTGACTTCTTAATGGCAGTATCCCCTATTGCTGCAACTTATAAGGCCGCGTTCTCATTTTCTTCACTGCCTGTGGCCCTGGTTGAAGCGCTGGTTGGCGGGCTGGTGATCGCATTCAGCGTTAGTTTTTTCCTGCTTCGGTTCTTTAGTAAGGTCCCCGGCAAAAACCCCATCTTCAAGGCGATGATTCTCAGCTTTGGCGCAATGGTCATTATCGAGGTCCTTTCTGCCCTTGGAGACCCGGCTCATGCCTCTGTCTACCTCCTGCTCGACACAGGGATGAATGTTCCCAGGTTTCTTGCCCTTGGATTGGTGATTGGCTCTTTATTTGATATGCAAAACAAAAAGGTCGAAATATGAAAGCAATTATCTGCCCCAGGTACGGTTCACCGGATGTTCTTCAACTTCGGGAGGTGGAGAAACCAGTTCCGCAAGAAGACGAG
>DATIUL010000122.1:0-3796 GCA_035466865.1 Anaerolineaceae bacterium
ATAGAGGGGAAATATTAAGCAAGATGTCAGGTTGAAGGGCGCAACCTGACCTACAATAAAAAATGACAACCGGGTTACGGTTAAGCTAACAGGGTTGAGATCTGTGGCTTACAGACCTCAACCCTGTTTTTTACCTTAATTTAGCGTCCAACTAATGGGGTACGCTATCTTACCGCTAATTATTTTAGTATTCTTTGGTCAGCAGGACCTTCTTGATTTCTTCAAAGAGGCTTGGGTTGGCAGCCAATAGGCTGGGAGCGCCTTCAAGCAGCGAATTCGTTTCGTAGATGGGCTCCACGATGCCTCCGGCTTCTCTAATCAACAATACACCAGCTGCTGCGTCCCATGGGAATAAGGAAATTTCCCAAAACCCTTCCACCCGGCCGCAAGCTACATATGCCAGGTCCAGGGCCGCAGAACCCAAACGCCGAACTGTTTGAGCCACGTGTGAAAGATTCAGAAAGTTATCCACATTGGATTGCGGGGTATCCAACAAATGGAAGCGGAACCCCGTGATGAGCATGGCATCGATCAGTTTGTTGATTTTGGAAACGTGGATCGATTTGCCGTTCAACCAGGCGCCTTTGCCTTGTTCGGCACTGAACATTTCATCCCGGGATGGGTCGTAGACCACACCCAGCTGCAATTCACCTTTGAAAGCATAAGCTATTGAAATGGCAAAAATCGGTAAACCGTGGGCATAATTGAGTGTGCCATCCAGCGGGTCAATAAACCACTGGTGCTCCAGGTTTTCGGCTTGCTGGCCACTTTCTTCCGCCATAATGCTGTGACCGGGGAAAGCCTCCATCACTTTGCCCTTCAAAAAAGCTTCGCTCATCATATCCGCCCTGGTAACCAGGTCGGCTTTGCTTTTATGTTCGGTATGCAAGTCTTCGAACTGCATTTCTTTGACGACTTTACCGATTTCTCTTGCCCAGGCTTCAACTTGATTCAATTCCGGTTTTTTCATTTTCCACTCGCATTTTTCTTTCATTCTATCACCCCAAGCCTTGCGTCGGACTGTGGATAAGGCGTGGAAAACCTGTCTATGGGCCTGTGGATAAATGGTTATAATTGGTTAATCTTCATCATTTTTTGTGGAAAGAGAGGCCATGGAAGCCACTAATTCGATACCGAATTTTGCTGTTCTACAGCTTTCCGGCTGTTCTGGCTGTGAAGTCTCTCTACTGAATGCCGAAGAGTGGGTAGACAAATACAATCTACTCTATATGCCCTTGGTCATCACCACCAAAAAGATCCCAGATGAAATAGATACTCTGATAATCACCGGTGGAGTACGCAACGAAGAAGACGAGTACAACTTGCGCAAGGCAGCCGCAATTGCCAAACGGGTTGTGGCTGTGGGCACCTGCGCCATTTCTGGCGGGGTTTCCAACCTGGGAGATCGCGATGAGGTGCGCCAACTCTTCAATCAGGATCTAAAGCGCCACAATCTGCCCACCTTACTGCCAAAATCCCATCCTGTGGATAAGTTTATCGAAGTCGACTTATATCTTCCCGGTTGCCCACCCACACCCGAACTTTTTATGGCTGCCCTGACAAGGCCGGAAGACTTTAAGGCTGGCATCATCGTTTGTGCGGAATGCGGCCGTAAAAAACTGGGCGACATGAAACCCAAACACCTTACGGGCTTCCAGACGAATGTGGACATTCCGGATATCTGCCTGGTGAACCAGGGATTCCTCTGCGTGGGCACCTCCACACGTGGTGGCTGCCGAGCGCTTTGCACAATTCCCGGGCATCCTTGCGTTGGTTGCAGAGGGCCTTCCGACATTCTGATTGAGAAGGAATCTGGTGCCTGGTTTGAAAGCATCAAAAGGACCTTCAATCGCATGACTGAGATCCCAGAGGAAGAACTGGATGCAGCCCTTAAAAGCCCGCAGCTTTCCCTATTCCTTTTTCAATTCGCTGACTACGAAGGCGCTGACATAAAACCGCGCAACAAAAACAAGGTGCTCTAATGACAATCTTAACCTTTCCGATGAGCCGCATTGAAGGCCATGCCCGCGTAGTGATTGAAGAAGATGGCGGCGTGGTTCAATCCGCTGATTTTCAGGCCATGGAAATGCGCGGTTTCCGCTACTTTGTGGTTGGAACGCCTTCCGAGCAGATGCCGGTGATTGTGCCCCGCATCTGCGGGGTGTGTTCCACTGCCCACCATGTAGCCTCGGTCAAAGCGTTGGAAGACCTTTACGGCATTACCCCGCCCCCCATTGCCGAGAAAATCCGTGAAATCCTGCTACTTGGCCAACTGATCCAAAACCAGGCTACTTCACTTTTTCTATTTACCCTACCGGACCGTATTGGTGTCAATTCCATTTTTGCCGCTGAGGATTTGGATTGCTGCGGCACGGATGAGTCCAACCTCACCCAATCAGCCCTAAGGGTGCGTAAAGCCGGCACCGACCTGATTACGCTGGCCGGAGGTCAATTTATTCATCCCATCAAAGCAGTGATTGGCGGCGTAACCAGTGGAATCAATCGCGAGCGTGCGAATGCGATGCTCAAAGTTCTGGATGATATTCTGCCTGTTGCCAAAGGCTTATTTGATTGCTACTGGAACCTTTCTTTGAACCTGCGCGACCGCATTGGCACCTGGGGTGATGACGAGCCCACTTATTATCTGGCTTCCACCCACGATGACGACCTGACCCTTAACAGCGAGCGCTTGAGAGTATTGGACCCCACAGGCAAAGAAATCGCAGGCTTCAAGCCGCGCGATTACCAAAAGCACCTCATCATGGAAGAATCTCGATATTCGTATGCTGGTGAAAGCTCTTACCAGGGCAACATCATTCGGGCAAACAGCCTTGCACGCATGAATATGGCCCGCAAATTGAATACGCCAGAGGCGGATGTTTATCTGCAGCGCTTCAAGCAAGAGTTTGGCGACCCTGCGCACGCCATTTTGCTCTTTGATATTTGCCGCGGCATCGAATTGGTCTATGCCATCGAAAAAGCTCGTCGCATGTTGGAAGACAACTTGGAAGACGGGGATGTGAAGGTGGATTACAACGTTCAGGATGGGGTGGGTTTTGGCCTGGTTGAAGCCCCACGCGGACCGCTGATACACCGCTATGAGGTTGAAAACGGTTTAATCAAGGATGCCGACTTTGTAATTCCGACTGCGCATAACATGCGCGCGATTCGACGGGCTCTCATGGTGGTAGCCAATCGCTACATCAGCCCGAACGGCATAAATTTGGAGCTGGATAAGGCGGTCGGGCGGGTGGTACGCGCTTTTGACCCCTGCATTGCCTGCGCAACGCAGTAAAACGCTGCTAACCCTTCCATCATCACTTTCACTCCACGCGACTCTTGAAAAAGTGCCTTGTCATGCTGAGCGCAGCGAAACAACTTCTAATTCTCCGGTAGGGCGAGATTGGTGCGGTTTTCACCAATCCGCCAACAGTAAGAATTTCATGATTGGCATAAATCATAATCGGCGGATTGACCACAATTGGTCAATCGCGCCCTACGCCCTATTACCTCCTCCATTTGTCGTATTGAGCGCAATTAAACAACTTCTAGATCTCCGGTAGGGCGAGATTGGTGCGGTTTTCACCAATCCGCCATCAGTAAGAACTTCATGATTGGCATAAATCTTAAATCGGCGGATTGACCACAGATGGTCAATCTCGCCCTACGCCCATTTTCATTTCAACGAAAATAACCCAAACGATTGTATTGAGACCTGACCGGCACAACCCACACACGGCTTGTGCTTGCCACGTGGTGGTAGGGTATGTGAACGTAGGCACGTTCAGAGTCATTC
>DATIUL010000123.1:0-3257 GCA_035466865.1 Anaerolineaceae bacterium
CGTACCTGGCCATCAATCTCTTCCTTCTGCATCAGCTTACCGAGTTCTCCGAGGTAGTAACGGATGAAATCTACGTTCAGCCGCGGGTCGCCATCGATTTGGGAGCGCACCCTGGAATATGCCTGGGGCTCGGCATAAGGGAAAGCCATATCTTCAATCCAACGGCGCCAGCGGTAGCAATTGAGAATGCCGGCCAATTTGCCATAAGCGCGAATGGCTTCGGTGGCTTTTTGCCACTGCTTGCCAACCGACATGTGCTGCAGGGTCATGAGGTTATGAGATTTGTCCGCAAGTTTGACCACAAAGACAGCCGGGTCGCGGAACATGGCAATTTTCCTTAAGGTTTCAATTTCGCGGTTGCTGCCATCCCGTGGGTTGGACATCTTGGTGACGCCATCGATGATATGGGAAACTTCAAAGCCTAACTGTCCAGGGAAAAGATCGCGAATCTCTTCCAACGTGCCACCGCGGTCTTCAATGGCATCATGAAGTAGAGCGGCAATCGTCCAGGCTTCGATGTTGACTAATTTATCTACAAAGGCGGCTACCCAGCCGCAGTGGGTTTCGAAATAAGGTTCCCCGGAGAGTCGCAATTGGCCAGCATGGATCTTCTTGCCCCAATCCCAGGCGCGCTGCATCGCTTCAGTCTTGGGTTCAAATGAACCTACCTGAAACTCATCCGCGATACGCGGCCTAATCTCATAGATTTTCTCTACTTCGACCATAGCTCTCAATCAAGAATTATTTAATTAAAGAATTATATACGATAGGCCGAAGTTATGCGCACAAAGGGTTTGTTTTCTCTAAAGAGGGAGCGAAGGGATCAGACTATTCTTAGTGAGCAAAAAGAGAATTACCAGATGCACGGCAGCAAAGACGCCATTAATTGCCCAAAAAATGGATTTACGGGTTTTATGCCTGAAAACCAGCATACCAACCAAGCCGCCAAAGGCCCCGCCGAACACAGCCGGCAAGAGTAGCGTTTTCTCGGGGATTCGCCATCGGCGGCCAATGGCTTTGAGTTTGTCAATGAGATAAAGCACGGCAACCAAGAGATTTAAAACAGAGTAGTAAAGCAGTATGGGTGAACGTATGATGATGTCTAAAAATGGTTGCACGAGGCTGATTATAGTTTATGATTGCCTTGTGGCGAGAAAACCAGAAATTCCAGTCTCTGAGGAAAGGTTGGTACCTGCTGGAAAGGCACGGGCTGAGATTGAAATTGAGAGATCCAGGTTTATTGCTTCGCTGGCACCCGTAAGTTCAGTAGAGGAAGCCCGCTCTTTTGTCAAAGAAATCAGCCAATCCTATCCCGATGCAAGCCACCATGTACCTGCATTTATCATCGGGCACGGGCAATCAGTGATTACCCATGCCAGTGATGCCGGAGAACCCGCTGGTACAGCCGGGCAACCTGCCTTGCGGGCCTTGGAAGGCAGTGGGCTTGGCAATGTTGCGGTGGTGGTAACGCGCTACTTTGGGGGAATTAAATTGGGTACAGGCGGCCTTGCCAGAGCCTATACTGAGGCTGTCAAATCGGTTCTGCAAGTGACAAAAAAGGCCAGGCTAGTACATACTATTGATTTGTGCCTGATAATGCCTTATGGCTTTTTCGAACAGATTCTCAAATTGGCAAGCAAGCATGAAGGGGTTGAGCTCGAGAAAGAATTTACAGAAGAAGTCACACTAACCATCAGGGTACAGAAGACTAAGCTGGAAGCTTTTGATCGAGATCTTCAGGAACTTACCCGTGGGCAGGTGGTGCCTAATGTGGTGGGTGAGAACCTTGAAACAATTATTAGCATCTTATGAAGTGATGAAATATTTACTGTGCTGTACCTTGGTCGTTGCGTGAGATAACGACAGCGGCATACTTGCCAATTACCGGAAGGGGGAAACCCCAAGATCGGTCGAAGGCTTCATGCCCCATCCAAAACAAGCCAGAACTACGGTCCGCCCAGGAATTGATAAATCCCCAGGGTGTGTTGATCTTGCCGTTGAAGTGTGTTGGATCGTAAGCGGCCAGGAGCATGGTATGGGCATTAGTGCTACGGTCTTCGTTAACGTCTTTCGCGCTTTGCCAATGATAAATTGAAGGCGCTTTGCCACGCAGCCAATAGATGGTAACCAGGCAGGCCAAGCTTTCATCAGCAATCAGATTTTGAAGAACTTGGGTTGAAAGATGCAGAACCTGAGCGCTGATTGGCAGATTTTCGTGTTTTGCCAGGAAATTGGTTAGCAGGGCGAGTTGCTGCGGTGTAATTGCCCAAGATGGGAAGACCCTGAAGAAGCGGCCCTGCCACCAAAGCCGATTGGTTTCTTCAATTAACTGGCGTGGTGGGATTTCTGCATCACAAAGTAAGCGAATAGCAGCGCTGAGGGCGTGCAAACCACAGTCATTTCCGGTTTGGAGTGATTGGAATGCGGCCAGGTCATTCTCTGACAATGAGCGTAAACTAGCTTTTGGCATAGCACAAGTTTACGCTTAAATCAGGCAGATGAAAGTAACGTACAATCAAAATAACCCATTTGAATTGACTGAGCAACTGGAAAATGGTATCTTAAGAGAGTACATTTAAATCAAAACCTGAGGTAACCCGATGCCCGGAAGCCAGGGAGTAAAGACGGAAGTTGGTGAAAGTCCAACACTGTACCGCAACTGTAAATTGAGCCTTGTATCAAGCACTCAACAGTCAGGAAGTCTGCCTCAGGAACAAATCCATAACCTTCTCGGATAAGGAGGCGGCCATTAAATAGGCTTTGCTCCTTAAACCCAATCTGAGACAGGTTGGGTTTGATTTTTTAATGGCGAGGAGACCATGAAAAAATCTTTTTCCACATTATTGATCCTTTCAATCTTTTTTCTAAGCAGTTGTCAGACGTTGGCTCCAGTTGGAGTACAGACTCTACCTTCTTCGGATAGTACACAGGTTGAACCTTCAACAGTGACCACCGAACCTACAATGGAAGCGACACTTGCTGCACCCACCGCAGAATCCAATAAACAAGCTGACATCAAATTCGCCAAAAATTTTTCATTTGAATATAAAGAAGGTTACAAACTACTCGGTGTGAAAACGCAGGATAGTCCTACCGCAATTCAATATGCCCTGGTTCCCAAGGGGAGCAATCCAACGATTAATGAAAAAGACGCCATTGTTATCCAAACCCCAATTGACAGGATAATCACATTGTCTTCAACATATTACCCCATGCTTGAACAAATCAACGCATTAGACACTGTTGTTGGAATTGAT
>DATIUL010000124.1:0-7423 GCA_035466865.1 Anaerolineaceae bacterium
GGGTCCCAATTCTTCCAGATTACCAAATTCCGAAATAACAGCCCCAACAGCTTCATTTTCGGTCTTTCCATTCTGGCGCAGTTCTGTGTATTTGTCTTCCATCATCTGGCCAAGTTCTTCTTTCGCCCTTACTACCTCAGGTGTGCTGGGCATGTTGGTGAACATATTGTTCAAATAACTTTTGATTGCTTCCATTTCAAAATCCTTTCTTAGATATGACGAATAAATTTATGAATGACGTCCTGGGTTAAATCCCATTCTTCGATCTTCGTTTTGTAATAAGCCAATCCGGCTTCTGTAATGCGGTAGTAGGTCCTGCGCTTGCCATTGGTTTCAGTGCCAAAAAAAGATTGGATGTATTCGTTTTCCTCCAGGCGGCTGAAAGCCGAATATAAAGTGGTCTCCTTCATGACATAACGCTCATCGGTTAAAGTTCGAATTTGTTTTGAAATCTCATAACCATATGAGGGCTGATCCAAAAGCAGATACAAGATCATGATGTCTGTATATCCTCTAATTACATCGCTGCTAATCATAATCCTCCTTCAAAGTACTACGTCTGACGTTAGTATTACTATATCAGCCGTAGTACTTTGAGTCAAGGAAATACTACGTCTGTTGCAGTACTTTAACCAAACGTTAACAATGGCTTGTTTTTAGGGGATGGAAATAAAAAAAGGCGCTCACATCTGAACGCCTCCTTCAAATCAAAACTCAAGTTTATGCTTTTCCGATGATCTCGACCAGCTTTACCAACATCTCCGTCGTCTTTTCGAGTGATTGCACTGGGATGTACTCAAATCGGCCGTGGAAATTATGCCCGCCCGAGAAAAGATTGGGCGTAGGCAAACCCATATAGGAGAGCCGGCTGCCATCCGTACCACCCCGTACAGGAATTTCAACAGGTTCCAAACCGAGCTCGCGGTAAGCCTGGCGCGCGTAATCCAAAATTTGCGGGTGCGGCAAGATCATTTCCTTCATATTAAAGTAACTATCCCGAATTTTAAACTCTATGGTATTTGTGCCATAACGCGCGTTGATAAAGTCAGCCGCCATTTGAATTTCACGTTTCTTGGCTTCAAACTTGGTTTTGTCGTGATCCCTGATGATATAACCAAGGCGAGCTTCTTCACAGTGGCCTTGCATATCGGTCAAATGGATAAATCCTTCATAGCCTTCAGTGTATTCCGGCCGCTGTTCGACAGGTAGAAGCGCGTTGAATTCCATGGCTATCAAAGCAGCATTCTTCATCTGATTCTTGGCAGTTCCCGGGTGCACGCTGCGCCCATGGACGGTCACCTTCGCGCCTGCCGCGTTGAAGTTTTCATACTCCAGCTCACCGATCGGGCCCCCGTCCACAGTAAAAGCAAACTGAGCGCCAAAGGCGGGCACATCAAAATGGTCCACTCCGCCCCCAACCTCCTCATCTGGAGTAAAGCCCACGCGCAATGTACCGTGTTCAATTTCGGAGTGCTCCATCAGGTACTTCATTGCACTGACAATTGCAGCCACCCCAGCCTTGTCATCTGCCCCCAGCAGCGTTGTGCCGTCTGTGACAATTAAATCCTGCCCAATGTAGGCGTTTAAACTTGGAAAATCACTCGGTGAAAGCATTATCCCTTTTTCGGGGTTAAGCTGTATTTCACCACCTGGATAGTCCTGGACGATGCGTGCTTTAATATCCTTGCCGCTGGCAGCTGGGCTGGTATCCACATGCGCGAGCAAACCAAAAACCGGAACATCCTTATTAGTGTTCGCGGGTAAAGTGGCCGTCACGTAACCCCACTCGTCCATTTTTACCGCTTCAAGCCCGATGCTTTTCAGCTCTTCAACCAGAACCTTCAAGAGTTCAAGTTGAGAGGCGGTGGATGGGTAAGTGCTGCTTTCAGGTTTTGAAGTCGTCTCAAAGCTTACGTAACGTAAAAATCGTTCAATCACGTCGGACATAATGTCTCCTTTTGTCCCTTCGATTTTATCACCCCACTATTGCTTCGTTGGCCTTTTGAGTATTTGGATTATAGTTAAACTATGAAGCGCTTACCGGTCTTTACACTCATTTTGATGATTTTTCTCGGGGCATGCCAGGTTCAGTCCAGCATTCCTGCCACACTTGGGCCACAAGCCCACGTCGAGGTCATCGGCGAACCTATACCTCACGATCCTGGGGCATTTACTGAAGGTTTATTAATTCAGGACGCTGTCCTTTACGAGAGCACCGGGCTTGAGGGTCAGTCAGACTTCCGTAAAGTGGAACTACTTACCGGCAAAGTTTTGGCTGAAACGCCACTGGATCCTACATATTTTGGTGAAGGCCTGGCTTTGTTGAATGGCCGTTTCTATCAACTTACCTGGAGGAACGAGATTGCCCTGGTATTCGATGCCAAAACCCTTGCCCAGATTGGCAGCTTCTCCGTATCGGGGGAAGGCTGGGGCCTCACAACCGACGGCCAAACCCTTATCCGTTCTGATGGCAGCGCCACACTCACATGGCATGATCCATCTACCTTTGCTCCTATCAAGACTGTCCAGGTCACCCTTAACAGCCAGCCAATCGCGCAGTTAAATGAGTTGGAATACATAGACGGAATAATTTATGCCAATGTCTTTATGACGGATAATATCCTACGCATCGACCCCGCGACCGGGCAAGTACTAACTGTTATCGATGCTTCCTCACTGCGTCCCGACGCCACCAAAACCAATGCCAATGGCGTACTCAACGGCATCGCCTGGGATCCAGCCACCAAAAGCCTTTACCTGACTGGGAAAAATTGGTCCTTCCTTTATAAAGTGAAAATCGTCGACGGGCCGGTTCCAACCGTTACTAAACAGCCATAACTCGCGGACGCAGGGCTTCCAACCTTGCGGTTTTAAGACCGGGAAGGCAATCTAATAAAAACGATGGTCCAGAACCTTCCTGGGCAAAACCCATACTGATGACAGCGTGCAGAGCCGCTTCCACCACGTCGTAATCCTTGCGATAATTCAAAAGGAATCCACCATCAAAAGCGTCCAGAGAGCCTGTAGGGTCCACAATTTTCACTGGATAGGCAGGGATAATCCAACGTTTCTTTCTGAATTTATCCAGCACCCGTGTAGAACCATCCTTCATGTTAACAAGCACGTACTCAGGTCCATAGGCGGCCACGGTGTCCATCATTTCCCAAACATCCAGGCTACGCCCCTGGAATAGCCGTAAGCCCTCGCCCTCTGAGAAGCTGAAAGCTGTCAAATCCGAAACCAGATCCTTGATCTCCTCCCAGAAACTCAAATCCATATAACAACTTGTGGCCCGCATGGTCAAGGTCTGGACCATACCCGCCCGCAGCAGGGAAGGCAGAATTTTATGAGAAATGAAATCAATTGGACAAATGTGCGCTGAATTGACTTCCAGGTAACTTTTCGGCAGGTCGTTTACATGGAAGGAGTAAGGCTGGTAGTCAAAGCGCGAGCATCCGCGCTTCTCCAAAGGGTTGTAATTTAGCAGTTCATGAGGGAACTGTAATTGCCTTTCAGCAAAGTAAGTTACTGGGTTTTCATAGTGAGCGCTATCTGGGCTGGAGTATGCTACAAAAAAGCGTTCTTCACTCTCTTCCTCCGCAACTTTAACGCCAGAAAGGTTACAACCCGCCCGTTCAAAGCGTTGCAGCCATTCCTGCGGGTATTGCCGGGATATCTTCGCGGCCAGCCCCGCCCTGCCCCCCCACAACAGCAGACCGCCAGCAGCATAGACCAGGTTGCCTCCTAGAGTGTCTAGTTTTGGAGGGCGCCCATAAGGCAGCAAATAGTCACGGGTTAACCTTCCAATAAGCACTGCATCCAATGGCGGTTGGTCAAACTCGAAAATTCGGTCCATCATGAAAATGTCAGGTGATTATTCTTTTGAGTCCGCTGCATCTGAATCAGTGACCTTTTCATCCTTTACCGGTCTGCGGCTGGGCACATCGGGAAGCGGAATCCCGGCTTTTTCCAATTCAGTTTTGAGGACGGCATAATACGGCTGTAGATCTTCCTTGTTCTCAGGATATTTGCAGTTGAGCCCTTTAAGAGTATCTCGAATAATGGTTGCCACCAGGAGATTTCGGTACCAGTTGCGGTTGGCTGGGATTACATACCAGGGAGATTTTGGGGTGGATGTTTTATTTAGAACATCCTCATACGCCTCCTGATAATCATTCCAGAGTTTGCGCTCCTCAAGGTCGCCCGGGTTGAACTTCCAGGTCTTTGTCGGATCCATAATCCGCTCAATCAGGCGCACAGCCTGTTCTTCCTTTGAAATGTGTAGGTAGAACTTAAGGATGGTAGTACCCTCGTCTGTTAATAACTGCTCAAAACTGACAATATGATCATAACGTTTGGACCAGACCACCTCGGGAACTAGTTTGTGCACCCTCACCGGAAGCACATCTTCATAATGGGAGCGATTGAACACGACAATCTCACCCTTACCAGGGGTCACATGGTGAATCCGCCACAAGTAATCGTGAGCCAATTCGATTGGAGTGGGCACTTTGAAGGAAGCCACTTTCACCCCCTGGGGGTTCACGCCTGAAAAGATGGCGCGGATGGTGCCATCCTTGCCGCCGGTGTCTGTGGTCTGGATGATAATCAACAGTTTTTGTTTGCCTTCTGCGTATAACTTTTCCTGAAGTTGGCTGATTTCATCTACGATTTTTGCGAGCTCTTCTTTAGCCTTTTTCTTGCTGCCCTTATACTCGCTGGTTTCGTCCGGATCAAAATCCTTAAGGGATACCGTTTTCTTCCCTGTCAGCCGATATTTTGAAGTGTCCATCCTGGCTCCTTTTTTCATACGATAACCAAATTATACCTTCGCGCCTAATCCCTGCTGACTATGAATTGAGAGAAGTAAAAGAGAAGGACCCTTCTTTCTTTGGGAGCGTAATTTAGTTTGACTCTCTTTGCCAACCTGACTATAATCATGTTATGGAAGGATTAACGTTTGCCTTATGATCTGGGGTGGTCCTTCCAGGCAGCCTCGAATTGTAAAAACACGCCTTTAGCTAAAGTGCGTGTTTTCATTTTAAATATCTAAGTGAAACGGAGATAATTGATATGATGGATAGCGGATTGATCGGTAAGATTGAGAAAGCCAAGCGTTATGCTGAAGAACGCGAACGAATTTCCTTCAAATCCCTCGAGGCAACGCTTAAAGGCGAAAACAACGATCACACCGTAAAGTATCAAGACGGTAAGTGGCAATGCACCTGTTCGTATTTCCAATCCCACGGAATTTGCTCACACATCATGGCTTTTGAAACAATCCTTGACAAGATGGTCCAAAAGGCCGAACAAGAATAAACAATCCTGGTACTTAATCAATGAAAAGCGGCCGTTAGCGGCCGCTTTTCTTGTTAATTTTTCTTACGAGAGAGGTTCCAGAGAGCCAGCAAGTAGAAGACGACGGCGGTTCCCGCCAGGATCAAAATACTGACCCCCGGTGTTATCACTGTGTCTCCAAAAACGAATTCCACACCCAATTCCCACTTGAATTCATTCACCATCTTTGCCGGCGCACCAGCGAACAATTTTTCGATTGGAGCGCGCATCATTACCTGGCGCATCAAAGAAGCCGCATGCGAAGGCGGAAAGAGTTTAATTAACCATTGAACGGTCGGGGGGAAAACCCCGATAGGCATGTAAATCCCGGTAAAAAAGCCAATGAGCGTGCCAACCAGTGTACTGGCTGTACCAAAAGCGTTAAGCGTATTGAAGAAAGAAACGATAAAAACCACAATTGCTGAATTTGCTACGGTGGCCAACAAGATAAGCCCGAACAGCTTTACAAATTCGATCAAGGAAACAAGTGAGCCGCCTTTGATGACAATGAAAATTTCTGCCACAGCCAGAGCCACCAGACTCATAATGATGCCGACAATTATCGTGCTCAGAATATAGCCGCCGGTCATGGCTGTGTGAGAAAGCGGTGAGGCCACAAAATCCTTCCTGATTTTCTTAGTCTTGTCCTCAACCATTGTGCCTACGGCTCCCAACGTGGTTGTGAACGAAGTAATTGCCAGCACCCCAGCCATAATCCAGGTATCCATCGCAAAACGGATACCACTTCCCTGTGGGTAATTACTTGCCCAAACATCCCCTAAAAACACAAGGTAAAGCGTGATAATCACAAATACACCCAAGAGTGAGAAAAAAACAGAGTTACGATCCCTAAAGTAAAGTTTTAGATTACGCACCATGAGGTTGATCATTCGCGCAGTTCCTTTCCAGTAATGGTGATGAAGGCATCATCCATAGTTCCCTTGAGTACTTCAAAACTCACAATTAAATCCTTGGTGGCTTCAAGAATCGGCAATGCAGCCAGGCTGCTGGCAATTTGAATGGTAAAGCTATCTGCCACCTGGGTACATTCAAATCCGAGTTTTTGCAGGCGGGCTGCCAGCTCAGCCTTGTGGTCCGTTGAGAGCACCAACTTATCCCTGGAGTATTCATCCTTGAGTTCCGAAGGTGTTCCTTCTGCCACAACACTGCCGTTATCAATCACAATTACGTAATCGGCATTGGCAGCCTCTTCCATGTAATGCGTGGTCATGAAGACTGTCATGCCTTTGTCTTTTTTGATACTTTCGATGGTTTCCCACACGTTTCTCCGCGTCTGTGGGTCCAAACCTGTTGTAGGTTCATCGAGGAACAAGATTTCGGGGGTATGCACCAGCGCCCTGGCAATATCAGCCCGTCGTCTTTGGCCGCCGGAAAGTTGGCCATACCGCCGCTTAAGCAGATTACTGATACCAGTCACTTCAACAGCACGCATGACCGCTTCATCAAGCTCCTTGCCTTTCAAATTATAGAAGCCTCCCCTGGTGCGCAAATTTTCTTCCACAGTTAACAGATCATCCAACAAACCTATCTGAAAGACCGCGCCAATGATCTCACGAATTTTGGCATCTTCTTTACCCAAGGTGTAACCGCCAACCTTTACCTCGCCTGCATCTTGTTGCAAAAATGTGCAGATGATATCAATGGTGGTAGATTTTCCAGCCCCATTAGGGCCAAGAAAGGCAAAAAGTTTGCCTTTTTTGACATGGAAATCTATCCCACATACAGCCTTCACTTCACCATAATTCTTAACCAAGCCTTTTACTTCAATCGCGTTTTCCATTTTCGTCTCCAATTAATGCAGATCACTTTCTCTTAATGATTGGTGATCAGAGGCTATAATTTGCTTAGCATCAGGATTATGAAATTATATATCCAATAATTCACAAACCCGGCAACTAGAAGAAGGTTATTAAATGGAAACCAGCATCAACATTTTTCTCCAAAGCCTCGGAACCTGGCTGCAAAGCCTTTCAAAGCTGCTTTCATTCCTGGGAACTGAAACTTTTTACATTTTGGTGATGCCAGCTGTGTATTGGTGTGTAGATGCCCTGGCAGGGCTACGGCT
>DATIUL010000125.1:0-2778 GCA_035466865.1 Anaerolineaceae bacterium
AACCAACCTTTGCAGGCAAAGGCTTAGGCCTTGCGCAGCAAGCCCAGGATGTACGCCTCGCGAGAAGCGATAAGAGGCTTCACTGCTGATACGGGTTTTACTGCAGGTCTTGCGGATATTGATCAGATTCCAACTGGCTGCCTCAAGCAATACTTTTCGGGTTTGGGAATTGATGCCACTTTGGATACCTCCCATTACACCAGCCAGGGAAAGCGCGCCCTCCGTATCTGATACCACGACCATTTGGGGGTCCAGTGCCAGCTGGGTGCCATCCAACAATTCCAACTTCTCATCGGGGTTTGCTGTTCGCGTGATGATTTTGGGGGTTGCCCCAGCACTACGCTCCTTTAAGATGTCGTAGTCAAAGGCATGCAGGGGTTCGCCTGTGTCCAACATGGTGTAGTTGGTGGCATCCACCAGGGCATCGATCGGCCGCATGCCAGCCAAAGCCAGGCGCCGCTGCACCCAGTAAGGGCTGGGTTTGGCTTCGGTGGCTTCCACCATGCCAAGCATAAAGCGCGGGTTCAGGTCAGCATTGCAGATTTCAAGCTCAACTTTGTTATCGATTTCAGCTCCGTGTTTGAGTTCCAATCCCATGGGTAAGTGCAGCTCGCGTTTGAAACCAGCTGCTAATTCCCGGGCAATGCCCATCATGGCCGTGTTGCGCACCATATTTGGCAGTGTCGAAACTTCAAATACGGCATCGCCCATATAATCCACCAAGGGCATGCCAGTTGGGGCATCCGCGTCGAGAATGATGACCCCATCATGCTCATCGGAAATTCCCAATTCTTTTTCGCTGCAGATCATGGAAGAGGATTCCACACCCCGAATAACGGCTTTCTTGAGCTTGCTCAAGACCTGCCCGGGCTGGTGACCATCATAAATAACGGAGCCCTCCCTGGCATAAGCTACCTTAAGCGGTTGGGGCAGCGGCCCCTGCCCTTTATAAGGGAATAAGTTAGGCGCCCCCGTCAGAACCGTATGCACCACGTTACCGTCATCCACCTGGCATAGGGTTAGTTTGTCGGCATTTGGATGATTGCCGACCTCATTAACCTGGGCCACCACAATCTTCTCTGGGTCCCAGGATAGGCCTTCAAAGCGAAACTGCTGTTTTTGGCCTTCAGGGGGTTTTGGCAAGCCCACAACTGTGATGCCTTCCACTTCAAGGCCGAGCATGGTTAGTTTGTAAGCAATCTCTTCCAGGCTGAAGCCTTCGAGATTGACGTAATCTTTAATCCAGGAAAGTACTGCTTTCATGTTGGTCTCTCCTCTTAGAACTGTTCGAGAAAGCGAATGTCGTTATTGCGCAAATAGCGGATATCATCCACCTGATAACGCAGTAATGTAGCGCGGTCCACGCCCATACCAGCAGCAAAACCGGTATAAACCTCGGGATCGTAGCCGCCATATTCCAGAACCCGGGGGTGCACCATACCGCAACCGCCCCATTCCAGCCATCCGCCGCCATGGCAAACCCCGCAACCTTTACCGCCGCAGACAAAACATTCCACATCCAACTCAGCACTGGGTTCGGTGAATGGGAAGTAGGAAGGCCGCAAGCGGATTTGAGTTTGCTCGCCAAACATACGTCGCGCAAAATCCTGCATGGTGCCCTTCAGATCCGCAAAGGTAATGCCCTTGTCTACAGCCAACAATTCCACCTGCATGAATTCAATTTCGTGACTTTGGTCTTGCTGTTCGTATCTGAAACAAGCCCCCGGCAGAATAACCCGGATTGGCTGCGGGCAGTATTCCCGCATGGCGTGGATCTGTCCTGGCGAAGTGTGCGTGCGCAGCACAATATTATCTTTGTCGGTGTAGAAGGTGTCCCACATATCCCGGGCGGGATGATGCGGGGGAATGTTGAGGTAGGTGAAGTTGAAGTCATCCGTTTCAACCTCAGGGCTCTGATAGATTTGAAAGCCCATTTGTCCGGCAACCCGATAGATTTCCTGGGCGGTCAGATTAAGTGGATGGATGCGGCCCCGCCGTAAACCCCGACCGGGAAGGGTAACATCAATAGTTCCCCGGCTCATTTTTGCATCCAGCTCTTTTTGCTTGATTAGAGCTTGTTTACCAGCCAGCGCAGTTTCCAGCACAACCTTGGCAGCATTGACAGCCTTGCCAAAGGCCGGCCTATCTTCGTTCGGTACGGTACTTACCTGACCAAAGGCTGACATTGTTACCGAGGTTTTACCAAGGTGATTCTGCTTCCATTGGTCAAGTTGAGCCTGGTCCGCCACCGCTTCCAGGCTCGCAAGCGCGGACAGCCGTTCTTCTTCAAGTTTCTTCTCAATTTCCAACATGCTTCCTCTTTTCTTCAACGGGCAAGAAAAAACCCGCCCTTGATGCAAGGGACGGGTTAGTTAACCGCGGTACCACCCTCGTTGGCCAAAATTTGGCCCACTCGTTTGCCTATAACGGGGCATCCCGGTGCCAACTACAACCTTGCGGCTTCACCAGCACAACTCCGGAGGGAACTTCGGCAACTTTCGGCTGGCAGTTTTCCACCTTTCACTGCCTCTCTGAAGCTTTACTGAAGCTTACTTTCCTCGTTCTTTGTTGATTATCTCAATTATAGGTTTTCAATTAGTCCTGTCAAGAGAAGGTATCGAGAAAATTGATTTGCGCCTTCTTACAGGCCTTAGGCAGGTAAGCTTGTTTCACCATATAATTGCTACTACTTATGCTAAAACCTTGGAAGCTAACCGTAAGCTTGATGGTCGGGTTCAGTATGCTCTGGATGACCTTTTTTCCTGCCAGTGCCATAAG
>DATIUL010000126.1:0-2761 GCA_035466865.1 Anaerolineaceae bacterium
TTTTCCCAGAGGCGCGATTGCGATTCGTGCACGCCCAAGGAGATAGGCTGGCCGAGGGCTGTGCCTTCCCAGGCGCGGTTGAGGCCCAACTGGTAGAGGGCGTGGCCGCCTTCGTGAGCTGTGCTCATCAGGGCTGAAAGCACCTGGTTGGTGTGGTAATGGGTGGTGATGCGTACATCATCGAAGCCGAATTCGGTGGTAAATGGATGCTCGGTTTCGTCCAGGCGTGTGCGGGAAGAAGGCAAACCCATGCGCCGGGCAATAAACTCGCCCAGACGTTTCTGTCCGTCAATCGGGTAATTCTTGCCAAACATGGAGTCGTCCACTTGCTCAGAGCCGGCAATTTTCCGCAGAATTTCAACCTGCCGGGGCCTCAGGGCTTCAAAAATGGCCTGTACTTCGGCTTTTTTCATGCCTGGTTCATAGCTATCCAACAGGACATCATAAGCATGGTCGTAAGGTTTAAAGAATTCAACCATCCTCAGGTTCAAGTCAAGGATTTTCTTGAGGAAGGGTTCAAATTTTGGGTAATCATTGCTTTGTTTGGCTTCCTGCCAGGCGCCATAAGCTTGAGAAGTTAGAATGGAAGCTTCTATCACCATCTCCCTGGGAATCTTGGTTTCGCGGTCATAAGCTTTCTTGGCTAATTTCACTTCCCGGGCTACATCATCATCCGCGTCCAAGTCGGGAATTTCAGCTGCCAGGTCGCTGATAACTCTTCCCGATTCTTCGGAGGTGGCTTTATCGTGCAACAGACCGCCGAGCAGTGCCATTTGTTTGGCGCGCCCTTCCACACCAGCTTTGGGCATGTAAACCTGTTGATCCCATCCCATCAAGGCTAAGACGCCATTAAGTTGGCTGATTTCCTCGTAGATGGACCGCAGTTTTGCAAGGTTTTCTTCAAAACCCATAGGACTCCTTATTATGAAAAAACGATATTAGACGATGCGCCAGCGCAGTTCCTGCCCGTCAAGCGCCCGTAGAACTTCTTCAGCAATGTCATTGGCAACACGTAGTTGGGCTTCCTTGGTTTGAGCGCCAATATGTGGAGTGGCGATCACTTTTGGATTGTGAATCAATTTCCAGTCAGTAGGGGGTTCTTTTTCAAAGACGTCCAGGGCAACCCCAGCCACCTTACCGGACTCAAGCGCTTTCAGCAAGCATTCCTCATCGATTACACCACCGCGGGCTGCATCCACAATACGCACGCCGTTTTTCATGGTGTCAAACGACCCATCGCAGACCATATGCTTGGTTTCAGGAGTCAGCGGCATATGAATGGAAATGAAGTCACTCTGGGCATAGAGTTCATCCAGGCTCACTTTTTCAGCGCCGTTGGACTGCATATAGGCATCATCCCGGTAGGGGTCGTATGCAATAACGCGCATACCCATGGCGGCAGCATATTTGCCAGTTAATCGGCCAATATTGCCATAGCCCAGCACACCCAGGGTTTTACCCATCAGCTCAATGCCTTCAAATTCCTTCTTTGCCCAGACAGCCGCTTTCATAGTGGCATCCGCGCGTGGGAGTTCACGGGCAAGGGCAAAAATCATGCCCATAGCCAGTTCGGCAACAGCTTCAGACGTGGCAACGGCAGCATTCACAACCATTACACCGTTCTCTTTGGCTGCCTTTAGGTCAATATTATCCACACCTACACCCATGCGGCCAACTACCTTGAGGTTTTTTGCGGCCTTGAGCAGGTCGGCGGTTACCTTGGTACGACCACGCACAATCAGCGCGTCCGCTTCGGGGATGATTGTCAGGAGTTCTTCAGCTTCAATGCCTTTTTTATCGACTACGGTGTTGTTGCGGTTGATAATCTCTTTGCCATTTGCTTCAAGACCATCCGTGACTAATACTTTCCAAGCCATTTCTATCTCCTCTAAATGTGATGTTGTAATTTATTGTACTATCCTTAGCACCCGAAAGTCCGCTTTTCGCACCGTTATACCGATAGAATCCAAATGTTCAAGAAAGGCCGCAGCATATTTACGGCTGGAACTGAATTGGTCTCTGAAGGCGGCCAAAGTGAGGTTGCCTTGCGAGCGGATGGTCTGTTGCACCCAGGTTTTCATGACCTCATACGCCTCGGGGCTAAAAAGGATCTCCGGTGATACTCTTACCAACTGGCCAGAACCAACCAGGCCTTCAACCAGTTCTCCCCCCAACGCTTCCTCAAGTTGTTTTTGATCAGGTGGATTATAGGGGTTGGCGGTGAATTGGGCTAGTAGCGGCGCGGCCTTGGCGTTTTGTGCTTCATCCAGTTTGATTGCGTGCGTGCCAGCGGCGATAAATCTGCCTCCATCGCGCAGCGTGCCCTCTGTCTTCAAAGCATCCACTAATAGCTCAAAATGGTCTTTATTGAGCCCCAGGTTGCCTCGTAGCTCTTCCCGGGCCATGCCAACCTTCATTGGATTAATCTTGTGGAAGGTGGAGAGCACTTTCAGAAAGGATTCCTTTTGGTGCATAAATGAGGCTTTACCTATCATGAAAGGGTTGGCTTCGCTTGCCACTTTGAACACGACCGACTCGTCTTCAGCCTCAAGGCTTTTCAGGATTTCCTGTAGGTCTTTTTCGCTAAGATGCAACTGGGCTGCAATTTTTGGGGCCTTCAAGGGGCTGCCGCTATTCAATAAATCCAGTACACTCCTGGCTGAACCACTCGCGGCAAGATTTTCGAGGTGCTCAAGGGTGAGTGTATCAAAGCGCTTGTAGCGTTTTTCGGGGTGGGGGTCCAGCACCTCACCGCCACCCA
>DATIUL010000127.1:0-2597 GCA_035466865.1 Anaerolineaceae bacterium
ACCATGGCATCGATCATGGAGTCGCCATGCACACGCAGGGCGTATAGTTGGTCTTCCGAGTCTAGTTTGGGCAGTAATGTGCGCGCGATCTCAATGCCTGAGTCAGGGTCATAGTACGAAAAATCTGAATTTGGAACCGGCATGGGTTCACCGGCTACAATATTGCCAACCAGGGGAATAGAAATCAGGTCATTCAGGCTGTTAGCGGCTGATTTGATGGATTGGCCAAAGGTACCCGTCAGGGATTTGAGCAGATTGATGCCACGCGAAACATTGGCGCCACGCTGGATAAAGCCCATTTCTTCCAGTTGGTTCAGATAGTAATTCACCAGGGAAGTGGAACTGATTTGGGTATGGTCACAGATCTCACGAATGGAGGGTGGATAGCCTTTCTCGGAGATAGATTCTTCAAGAAAGCGAAGGATTTTTTGGTGCCTTGGGCTTAAACCAATCCGTTTGCGTGACATAAGGGCTCCCTTTTTCCATTTTCCTGTATTTGAAACAAATAATAACAGAACATATGTTCAGTGTCAAGAATTCGGAATACATACGACATGGGTATAAATATTGCATCTTAAAATTGATGGAATTAGCTGGCAAAGCACGACTAATCGAATTGGACATGAAAACAACCTCTCGGCGAGCCCAATCTAATACGATGAGGCGATCTGTGGTGATCGCGTTCGTTGTATTAAATCTTCTCCTCACGGCCTGTGCCACAAGACTGGCCGAGCCCGCCCCTGTTGCTGCGATTACCAGCTCTGTAGTCGATATGAAATCTGCCGGACTTGAACTGGCTGAATCCGCGGAAAAACTACCTGAACTGCAATACAATCTTTTTGGTCAGGGTAAAGGTTGGCTGGCCATTGATGCCCGCATATTTCTGACCTCTGATAATGGTAAAAACTGGGATGAAGTGAGTGCCCAAGTGCCAGAAAATTACACCCTTGGCAGAGTGCAATTCTTAGATGAAAACCAGGCCTGGGCGTTTTACTTTGGGGGTGAGGGAACAGAATTAAAGTATCGGCTATATACAACCAACGATGCTGGAAGAACTTGGAACGAATTATCTGAAGCAGTCAAACCCATTTTGTCCAGCCACGAATTCATTCCGGATGGAAAGGTCTACATACAACGCCTGAACCCTCAGATTGGTTATTTACTTGTAAAAAATTCAACAGGTGTGAATTTTTCCAACGGAATCCTGCTAAAAACCAGTGATGGTGGTGGCAAATGGGTTGAAGTTCCATCTCCTGCAGGTGAAGCGTTTGTTTTTGCAGATGAAACCCGTGCCTTTATGCTAAAGGCTCCTGCATATGACTCACTTTACGCCACCAGCGATTCAGGCCAGACCTGGATTGAATTGACTGACCTGCCCAAAACCGATGGCGCTGAAGCTTATCGGGTAGGCTTACCGGAATTCCATGCAGACGGTTACGGTGTATACCCTGTCTTTGCTTACAAGGGTGAGACTCTGCTCACAACCAGCATCATGCAGTCCAATGATTATGGCAAAAATTGGTCGTTGGGCGTAGAAGACCTTACCCAATCTGAACAAGCACCGGGCAGCGAACCCTTCTTTCAATTGCTGCCTGATGGCAATCTATCACGTTGGAGCCGCATCCCCTCGGGTGGCGGAGCCATGGCCGAGAACGGCACACAAGCTGCCCAGAAAGCCCAGATCGTTACACTTTCGGCATTCGGCACCAGTGATGCCTGGGGCACCTTCATCAGCGGTTTTTGTAACGCCCAGTTAGTAGTCGGCCAGGAACAACTGCACTGCTCTCAGGATCAGCTGCTGGGGACAACGACCGATGGTGGCAAAACCTGGCAACCCTTGCCTCTGCCAATCGTGGTCAGCAAGAGTAGCAAATCGATTTTCACACGGGCTGCTGAGGCCAAGGAGCCCCCGAATATTGGCGATTTGAATGGGCCTCAATTAAAGGCAGTTAATCCAACCGTGAAAGTGGCTGTTGGTCAGGGTTTCGATCAATGTGAAATTCCGGGTAATGCTGCCCTGGATGCCTGGCAGAATTCCAGCCCTTACAACGTGGTTAATCTATATATTGGTGGCAGTGCCAGGGCTTGCAGCAACCGTGCTCTCACCTACAGCAAAGTTTCTTACATGTACAATAGCGGCTGGACCTTCATCCCAACCTGGGTGGGTCCGCAAGCTTCTTGTACAGACTACCGCAGCAGGATGAGCGCTGATCCAGCGACTGCCTACCAGCAGGGTGTGGACAACGCCAATCAGGCGATGGCAAAAATGAACGAGCTTGGCCTTACCGATGCCAATGGCCAGGGCGGCGTGGTTTATTATGATCTTGAATACTATGTTGGGGATACTGCCTGCCAAAACGCAACCCGTAGTTTCTTTGAAGGGTGGAATGCTCGTTTGCACCAACTGGGGGCACTTTCAGGCGTCTATGGGGCTTCCTGCCATTATTGGTCCACTAACAACCCGCCCCAAAATCTGAGCAACCTGGCAACCCTCACTAACCGACTGGATGCCGTTTGGATTGCCAAATACATCTCCACACCCTATTACTACAACTCGTCAGTTAACGTTTGGGGAATTGCCTCCTGCTTCCCGGATA
>DATIUL010000128.1:0-2781 GCA_035466865.1 Anaerolineaceae bacterium
CTTGTGAAGACCGCGGGGATGGTCGATGTTAAGGTCGCGCACGTCCGCCAGGTGCATGGCAAAAAGCTGGCCGGGAACAACGCTGACGAGAGGGGAAACCCATTCATCGGGTATGTGCGGCAGCCTGAAGGAGGTCCGTCCCTCAGCAAGCAGTCCTTCATCATCAGAAATGGCGATAATTTCAGCACCACGCTCGTGCAGGTCTTGCACAAACACTTGCATTTCCTGAAGCATTCTGCCCGAAGGGGCAATTACCAGGACTGGGAAAGCTTCTTCGACCACGGCAACAGGGCCATGCAGAAAATCGGCGCTGCTATAGGGTTCGGCAATAATGTAATTTAATTCTTTGATTTTGAGTGCCACTTCAAAAGCCGTTGGGTAATTAAAACCACGCCCAATCACCACGCACATGCGCATATAGCGATAACGTTCCGCGGCTTGGGCAATGAATGGGGAAAGCTGCAGGGTCGCTTGCATCAGCTCTGGTACGGAGCGCAATATGGTTTCCCGCGCTGGATCATCCGCCGCCAGGGTGCTGAGGGCAGCGATGGCTGCCAGTTCAGTGGTGTAGGTTTTGGTAGCAGCTACGGAGAGTTCCGGGCCGGCGTGTAAATCCACCAGGCAATCAGCTATCCGCGCCAGGTCAGAATCGGGTTCGTTGGTAATGGCAATCGTTGGAGAACCTTGCTTTTTTGCGTCGGCAATCACCGAAACGATATCCGGGCTTTTACCGGACTGACTGATTCCGATGACCAGTGAGTTTTTGTAACTGGGCACCTGCTGGTAAATGCTGTGCAGGCTGGGTGTGGCCAAGCCAACAGAGAGGTGGTTGGCCGCTCCAAAAAGATATTGCGCGTAGCGGGCGGCATTGTCGCTGGTTCCGCGCGCTGCAATCACCACGTTTGTCACCCGGTCGTCTTTCAACAACTTGCTTGTCTTTTTCAGGTCAGCCCATTCATGATCGAAAAATCGTTGCATGGCAAGCGGTTGTTCGTGAATCTCTTTATACAAGTTCGTGTTCTTGATCATGCTTGCTCTCCCACGATTAGCTGGCATTTAATTGTTGTCTCTCTACCTATTTATTATAAATGGCATTGGAGCAAATGTTACTTGCGGAGAGGGAGCAAGGTTGAATCATGATTGGATTTGCGTCTCCCAATTTGGTCAACTCTCGACCTTCATTTTGTGATCGACGTTGATCCGTCAGTATTTTATGTAAGCATCATTCACGAATTCTTGACGCTCTGTTCCCCAAAGTTCAGGATAGGGGTTTCTGAATGCTTAAGTCTGGATGAAGAAGTCTACAGTTTCTTCCACGCCAAAGGCATTGAAGTAGGTTTCCTCTAAAGGAATCCAACGCTCCATGAATTGTTCGAGTTTGAGGGGGTTTCTTGCCTCTACCCGGTCCACCTGCGTTTCGTTCGGGCAGCTTAAAAAGAGCGACAGGTCGTAATACCTCCCAAGTTTTGGGTGCAATGCGTAAGCGCCTTCCACAATAGTGAACCGGCCGGGTGCCAAATTGCGACACTCTCCCATTTGCATTTGGCTACAGTCGAAGATCTGATAACTGGATCCACCCAAGTTTCGCAACCCAGGCAAAACATCCGTTATAAAACGTTCGTAATGCAGGTTTCCGCCTGGCTCTGCCAGGCGTTTCTCCGTCCGCAGTTCCTGAGGCAGGTAGAAATCATCCATGTGAACCAACCTGCCACCGTAATCCTTGGCTAACTGCCTTGCCAGGGTGGTTTTACCGCTGGCAGCCCGGCCGTCAATGGCGATTACAACCGTGTTGCTTTGGGATAGTAAATTTTCCAAGCTTAAGGTGAAGGGCTCAAGCACATCCTGCATGAGTTTTTGCTGCTCTGGGTTCGGTTCCATTCTTTGTTCCACACATCAATTTTAGCGGAAAAAACTTGAAATGCTGGCAATGCTTAATAGTAGAATGGGTACAAGATGGGCAACCAAATTTTCAAAAATGTTTTCCTGCAAAGCACGGTTCCCGAAGGCTTGAGCGATCAGGCATTGCGGGAGGCTATCCTCGAGAGCCAGGGTTCGATGGTGGGCTTGAAAAAAGTGCTCATCATCCCACCGGATACAACCCGGCTGCATGCCTATGCAGGCGTATTAACTAAAATGCTTCTTAATCTTCTGCCATCCACTTGCCAGGTGGATATATTGCCTGCACTGGGCACCCACCAACCAATGAACGCAAAGGACCTGGACCTGGCGTATCCTGGCATTCCACATCATCATTTCCATGTCCATAATTGGCGCATCGATGTTCAGAAAATTGGCGAAGTGCCAGCTGAATTAATCGAAGAATTGAGTAAGGGCAAGCTCAGACAATCAGTGCCGGTTGAAGTGAACAAGTTGCTTCTCGACCCAAGCTATGAGCGCATTTTTTCAATTGGCCAGGTGATTCCGCACGAAGTTGCCGGGATGTCCAATTACAACAAAAATTTATTTATCGGCTGCGGCGGCCCAGCCATGATTAATACCAGCCACCTGCTTGGCGCGCTTTGCGGCATTGAAAGTCTCATGGGCCGGGATCACACGCCGGTGCACCAGCTTTTTGACTACGCCGAAAGCCATTTTTTGGATGATACACGCATCCAATATTTGCTGACCGTCACAACTGTTAGCCAGACAGGCAAAGTACAGGTACAAGCCCTGGGTGTTGGGCGTGGCCGCGAGCTTTTTAGCCAGGCGGTCAAACTCAGTCAGCAGAAAAACATCACCATGTTGGAGAAACCAGTCAAAAAAGCAGTTGTTTACCTTCGA
>DATIUL010000129.1:0-4643 GCA_035466865.1 Anaerolineaceae bacterium
TTCCCAAATCAGATATTGAAGCTATCCTTGATTATGCAGAAACGCTCAACCTTAAACCGTATGAACATGAGACGGAACGCCTCATCAACCTGCGAGACCGGGCACTCCTGCTAACCCTTGCGGATACTGGCTTACGCATCCACGAGGCCTGTAAAATGCGGCGTGGTGACGTTGACTGGCATGAATCCAGGGCTATTGTTATCGGCAAGGGCAACAAGGAAGCAGTTGTGCGTTTTTCCAAACGCTCCATAGCGGCTGTTAAAGATTACCTGGCTCTGAGAACGGCAAAAGATGGTACTGGTGGCAAGGCACTCAGTGCTTTACCAATTTTCGCGCGGCATGATAAGGCAACTGGAAACAAGATAAGTGCCATCTCAACCACCACAGGCCGGGAAATTGTGGCTACACGGGTGCGTGAAGCTTGCGGTGAAGCGGCAGTCGGAAGTATTACACCCCATAGCTTCCGCCACTATTTTGTAACCACGGTTTTGATGAGTTCTGGCAACCTGAAATTAGCCCAGGAATTGGCACGGCACACGAACATAGCGGTAACACAGCGCTACTCCCACCTATCAGATGACGAATTGGACAAAAAATACCAGGAAATCTTCGGTTAGGAATTCCTGGTGGTATTATTTGGCAGAATCCTAAAAGTTCTAAGGAGCTTATGCCAGATAACCGCATTAAATCTCACCCGATTTTGACAGAAAAATCCGCACCAACCGTCCCTTTCTATTGGGAAGGAGAGAAATTCTTTGCCAAACCAGGGGAGATGATTTCTTCAGCATTGTTTGCGAAAGGCATTAAGGTTTTTGGCCACCACCCAAAGGATGGTTCGCCCCAGGGCATCTATTGTGCCAATGGTCAGTGTTCCCAGTGCATGGTTCTAGCGGATGAACTTCCCGTCAAGGCCTGTATGACAGCTGTAAAAGAAGGCATGCACGTCAAACCGGCCAACGGTTTGTTCCCCCTGCCAGAAGTGGTTTCGAGCGGTAGCATAAAGAACCCTGAAATCACTTATGAAGAACCGGATGTGCTCATTCTTGGGGGCGGTCCCGCTGGACTTTCGGCCGCGATAGAACTTGGTAAATTAGCAGTCAGTGTTATCCTGGTGGACGACAAAGATCGCCTGGGCGGCAAATTGGTTCTGCAGACCCACCGCTTTTTCGGATCCAGTGAAGCTGTTTTTGCCGGCACCCGCGGGATTGACATTGCCAAAAAATTGGAAAATGAAACCCGTTCTCAAACGACTGTTGAAGTATGGTTGCGGTCAACAGCTCTGGCAGTTTTCGAGGATAAGTCGGTTGGTGTTTTACGGGATAACAAGAAATATCAGTTGATCAAACCCAAAATACTTCTTGTATCTACCGGTGCACGGGAAAAGTCCCTGCCGTTTGTGGGTAACACATTGCCCGGGGTTTACGGCGCGGGGGCTTTTCAGACCCTGGTTAACCGCGACCTGGTAAAACCATGCCAGAACCTGTTTATTGTCGGGGGCGGAAACGTTGGACTGATTGCAGGATATCATGCCATTCAGGCCGGTATTCACGTGGCAGGATTGGTTGAAGCAGCACCTCAATGCGGGGGTTACAAAGTTCATCTTGATAAATTGAAACGCTCCGGAGTTCCAATATTCACATCAACAACCGTTGTAAAAGCCGTTGGTACAGATTCAGTTGAAAAAGTAATTATCACTAGTGTGGATGGCCACTTTCAGCCCATACCGGGTACCGAACGGGAAGTTCCCTGTGATACTGTGTTGATTGCTGTCGGACTGGACCCCGTAAACGAATTTCTGAATAAAGCTAAAGACGTTGGCATGCAAGTATATTCTGCAGGTGACGCAAAGGAAATTGCTGAGGCTTCTGCGGCTATTTTCTCTGGCAAGATCGTCGGCAATCAGATTGCCACGGCACTTGGAAAGCGCAATGAACCCATCCCTCTTGAATGGGCTGAATTTGAGACTATCTTAAAGTCAAAGCCAGGCAAATTGCGTTCAACAATGACATATGAGACGTTGCAGGGCGTTTTTCCGGTTATGCATTGCGATCAGGAGATTCCCTGCGATCCTTGTTCAACTGTTTGCCCCAAACACCTGATTACAATCAGTAAAACGGATATTCGCAATACCCCGATATTTCCTTATGATCAAGAAACGGATTGCATTGCCTGTGCCCGGTGCGTTTCGGTATGCCCCGGTCTGGCAGTAAGCCTGGTCGACTTCCGAAAAAGCAAGGACTACGCCGTGGTCACACTCCCCTATGAACAGGATGCTGATCAGGTAAGACCGGGCACACTTGTGAAAGTGACGGATGTCGATGGCGGCGTTTTAGATGAACTAACTGTTTTATCTACGCGCAAAATGCCTAATTATAGCGGCACTACCCTGATAAGTGTGAAAGCACCTAAAGCGATGGCCACAAAGATAAGCGGCGTCAAGATTATCTCTTCAGATAGACCTGAAGCCTTCGATCAGAGTGTGGACTTCAAGAAATTGGCAGATGAAGCTATTATTTGCCGCTGTGAGCGTGTAACCGCGGGAGAAATCCGGGCTCTGATTCGTTCAGGTGTTCGGGATGTCAATCAGATTAAGGCCACATTAAGGGCCAGCATGGGCGCTTGTGGTGGAAAAACTTGCCTGACAATGATTAAGCGGCTATTTGTTTCTGAAGGAATCGCTCTTGTTGATGTAGCTGAGACTACCGTCAGACCTGTATTTGTGGAAGTCCCTATTGGCGTTCTCGCGGGTATTGAGGAAATTAAAATCGATCACGCGGGAGGCAAATAATGAACGCCAATACATACGACGTCGTTATTATCGGAAGCGGTTCCGTGGGCACTCCAACAGCCATGTTTCTTGCCCGGGTGGGTTACAGAGTGCTCGTATTGGATGCACTGCACAGTAACGGCCAGGGTTCAAACAAACATGCCATCGGGGGTATCAGGGCAACTCACTCTGACCCGGCAAAAATCTATCTATGCAATAGTTCGATCAAGATTTTTTCCACCTGGGAAGCAACCTATGGCGATGACATCGAGTGGCATGCGGGAGGATATAGTTTTGTAGCGTATGATTCGCAAACTGAACGCAGCCTGAAAGACCTGCTTGTCATTCAAAAAAAGGCTGGTTTAAACATTGATTGGAAGACACCACAGGAATTAAAACAGGTCATTAATGGCCTTAATATGGACGGATTATTAGGTGGCACGTTTTCCCCAGAGGACGGCTACGCATCACCCTTAAAGTCCAACTTTGCCTTTTACACACAAGCGGTCAAGGCCGGCGCTGAGTTCCATTTCAATGAAAAAGTTATCGCCATCCATGTTGAAGACCACCAAATCAGGTCTGTTCAAACAGACAAGGGCGAGTACGAATGTAAGTGGCTAATCAATGCTGCTGGAAGTTGGGCGGCGGAAGTATCAAAGTTGGCGGGTATTACCGTGCCAGTACGCCCTGATTCGCATGAAGCCCTGGTTACTGAACCGGTTGCCCACTTTATGGAACCGATGATTGTGGATCTCAGAAGACGCTCAGGTTCAGCAAATTTCTATTTTTATCAAAATGCCGATGCTCAACTGGTAGGATGCCAGACCCCAGACCCACAAATTTGGGGTGATCTTCAAAACGAAACCAGTGAGTTTCTGCCCCAAATCTGCCGGCGCCTGATAGAAGTGATCCCCAGCCTGGCGAACCTGAGAATTCGCCGTACCTGGCGCGGAACGTATCCGATGACACCTGACGGCTCTCCTATCCTTGGAGAGGTCGACGACCTTAAAGGCTATTTGTTGGCAGTGGGCACCTGTGGCCAAGGCTTCATGTTGGGTCCCGGAGTTGGCCAGATACTTTGCCATCTGATCCAGGGAAACATAAGCCCGGAAGAAAAAGCTTGTTTACACGACCTTCGACTTGACAGATCATTTGTTGACGAAGAAAAGTTAGGTTAGTGAATTTTCAATTTTGGTTTAGAATTTGCGGTAGAGTATGAGTTTTGAAAGCTTTGCCGCAAAATTACCTTCAAATTATTCAGCTGAAGATCGTGCGCATATAACCGAGGCATATCAACTTGCTGAGGCTGCCTTCGCGGGTCAGGATCGGGCGAATGGCGATCCGTATTTGACCCATTGCGAAGGTGTAGCCGAAATATTGTCGGAATTAGACACTTCTCCCAACATGATTATTGCCGGGCTTCTTCACGATGCCACCCTGGATACAGATCTCACACTGGAGGAAATTCAAACAAAATTTGGGTCCAGTGTTGCCGGATTGGTGCAGGGTTGTGCCAAGATTACCGCCCTGCCACAACTATCCCGAGGAGACCAACACCCAGACGAACGTACTCCCCTACCTCCTGCGCCTCCCGTTGATACAGACAATCGCAAAAACGAAATTGTAGCAGAGACCATGCGCAAGATGCTGCTTGCCATCGGTGACGACATCAGGGTAATTGTCATTAAACTGGCTGATCGCTTGCATAATTTGCGCACTCTTTCGGCCATGCCGCCGGACCGACAAATTCAAATTGCCCAGGATTCTTTGGATGTTTTTTCACCCCTCGCAAATCGCCTGGGAATCTGGCAAATTAAATGGGAATTGGAGGATTTGAGCTTTTTCTACACAAATCCCCAAAAATATCAGGAAATTT
>DATIUL010000130.1:0-2026 GCA_035466865.1 Anaerolineaceae bacterium
CCGAGATTGGTACCCAAACCGATATAAACCTTGTGCGTCACGCCGCCCCCGACTGGGCAATAAAAATCAAGTCGTGCAGCAGGCCAAAGGCGGTAGTTTTTGGGCTGGGGTCGGTTTCCAGAATTCCCAGTGCTGGGAGCACATCCAACTTGAAGCGCACAATGGAGCTTGAACCGCCCACACTGTAGAAAGGTGAATCCTGCCCGACGAGTTCCGGATGCACTCGAGCGTGCAGTTTTCCCTCCATCACATCCGCGGTGCAAATCAACTTCCAGCGCTGGCCGGCTTCCCGGGCTTCCGCCAGCATCTGCGGGTTTATGCCGCGGATGCCGGTGCGGTCCACATCCTGGGGGTTAAGCGGCAAGCCCATCAGCACGGTCGCCAGCGCGGCCACTTTCACCGAGGCATCCCAACCGTCCACATCAAAGGAGAGATCTGTTTCCGTCAAGCCCATGGATTTAGCAATTTCGATGGCCTCATCAAAGCTTTTGCCGTTTTCCATTAGTTCCAGCAAGAGGTTCGTGCAGGAATTCAAGATGCCGTCAAAACCTAACAGTTTGGCTCCGGCCAGGGGGGCATGTTTCCCGCGGAAAAGTGAGAAAATGGGTGCCCCATCCATAACCGCGGATTCAAACATGAATAATTTCTTGTGGCTGGCAGCCAGTTTCATCAACTCAGCATACCCATAGACCACCGGACCTTTATTGGCAGTGATGGCGTGCCTGCCCCCTTGCAGCGCAAGTCTAATGTGGTCCAGGGCTGGCCGGCCAGTCTGTGGATTGAGTGGTGAGTTTTCCACCAGCACATCACCCGGGCACTGGGCGATAAACTCCAACGTACTGCCGGAAAAGCCGGATGTATCCATGGCTTGCAGGCTGTTGCCAGCTTTTATCAGGTCAAGCGCTTGCTGAAGGTCAAGGCCATCGGGGTTGATAGCTGAACCATGTCTTTGCGTGTGGATGCCGGTAACCCGGCAAGTGAAACCATATTGCGACTCAAGAAGTGCAGATTTTTCAAGCAAGAGCGAAGCAAAAGCTTTGCCTACATTGCCAAAGCCAATCAAAATGAGATCAAAGTGTTTTTCTGCCATGGGTCACCTTAGAGGTCAGCATTTTCTTCCAGGATAACGATTTTTACGTTTTCCGGCCCGACCATTGTGCCAAGCTTTTTAATCAGCGCATCACTGATTTCCACCATTTCATTCGGGAAGCCCAGTTCGACATCCGTGTCTCTTTCACAAATGGAAAGATAGTAGAAGCAATCCCCCGGGTGGGCCATGATGGCTCCCTGCACCATCTTAACCTTCTTCCAGTCACGATCTTCATTACCGCAGGTTGGGATATGAACATGAAGGCTAATGGTTCGAACCATTACCTGTTGGAGCTCCATGTTAGCCTGAGATTTCTTAGTCTGGATTGGCTCTTGTGGTTTGGTGGCCATCTGAGGAGTCTCAGTCCGATGCTTTGTTTCAGCTTGATGGCGGGTTTCAGTGGTCTGGTTAGTCGCAGACTGCTGAATGCTCTCTGAGGGTTGATGGTTTTCGGGTTTAGGCGGATCAATAAAATCCTGATTCTCCTCAGGAGGCGGGTTTGGGGCCGCCTTAAGCGGTGGTTCCTCTTCCGCAAGGGGAGGGTCATAGTTAAAGGCATCCAGTGCGTCCTGCACCCCATAATCCTCCCAGGGAACAGCATCCTCCGGTTCAGGAATGCTGAACGCCTCGAAAGCACGGTCATCTTGTTCATCGGCCTCAGGCTGCGCCTTCACCGACCGGGAGGCTTCTCGTTGGTCCACCGAATTGACAGTCAATTCTTCACCATGCCAGGCATAGCGCTTCAGAATGTCTATCTTAGGAAGATAGCGTTCCACCGTTTGCTCATAGAACGGCCCCTTATTTCGGGACTTTTCTGTGGCGCCATCATCATCCATCTCCACTTTTTGCAGAGAATCCACTTTGACGGTTTCGCCATTTTCCTTGTGTTCCACTTTACCCTTCACAACCAGAAGGTTGCCAACTTCCACAGCGTCG
>DATIUL010000131.1:0-6624 GCA_035466865.1 Anaerolineaceae bacterium
CTTTTTGTAGTCTTTTATCTCTGAATTAATAGAAGCGCACTTTATGCTGCTTGTGTAAGAAAAGCAGAGTGAATAAAAACAAAGAAAAATATTGCGTAAAGGAAACTATGCCAAACACCCAGGAATTATCACAACAGATTGTCAGAAGTTCATTACTTGAACAAGGATTTTCATCAGATTTTGAATTTGATTACAATCTTCCGCCCGCAGTTCTTGTTGAAAAAGCTTTAGCCCTTAATGAAGGCGAACTCTCCTCGTCAGGTGCATTGATTGTAGATACCACCCCTTACACCGGGCGCTCACCCAAGGATAAATACATTGTCGAGCACGAAGATCCCGACCTTTGGCTGGCCTCCGGAACTGAATGGATGGCAAGAGGTAAATTTGAGGGTTTAAAAGCAAAAATGTTGGCCCATTTGAGCAAACAACCTCTCTTTGTGCGTGATGTAAAAGCTGGAGCGGACCCTGAAAATCTGGCAAAAGTACGCGTCATTTCAAATTTAGCCTGGCATAGCTTGGCCGCAGCCAACCTCTTTATCAAAAACGAAGGTGAACCTTGGGAGAAAGTTGACTTCCAGGTCATTGTGGATACGGAATTTGAAGCAGATCCAAGTGTAGACGGAACCAGGTCCCCTGCATTCATCATCCTTGATTTTAAAACTAACGTTGTACTGATTGGCAAAACGCGCTATTCAGGGGAAATTAAAAAATCAGTATTCACCTTTATGAACTATCGTCTGCCTAAGAAAGGTGTTTTGCCGCTGCATTGCTCCGCTAATATCGGTACCTCTGGGGATGTTGCCCTTTTCTTTGGACTGAGCGGAACAGGAAAAACCACACTCTCCTCAGATCCAGACCGGGCACTCATCGGTGATGACGAACATGGTTGGAGCGGAAAGGGTGTCTTTAACTTCGAAGGTGGCTGCTTTGCCAAGACCATTCGGCTGAACCCCAAATACGAACCACTTGTCTGGTCGGCTATCAACCGGTTTGGTTGTCTGATTGAAAACGTACCGATGGATGCTGATCGGGTTCCTGATTTTAACAGTGATGCAAAAACGGAAAACACACGCGCGGCTTATCCATTAGCTTTTATACCCAATTTTGTGCCTTCCGGCCAGGGAGGGCATCCGAACCACATTTTCTTCCTCACCGCAGACGCTTTTGGTGTTCTGCCACCACTTTCCAAGCTGAATACTGACCAGGCTATGTATTATTTCCTGAGCGGTTACACGAGCAAATTAGCAGGAACGGAACGCGGGCTTGGAGATAAACCCGAGACGACCTTCTCGACCTGTTTTGGCGCCCCATTCCTACCCCTGCAACCCGCCATTTATGCTGAACTTCTTGCTCGTCAACTCAAGACTTTTGGCACGCAAGTATGGTTGTTGAATACAGGTTGGTCTGGTGGAGCCTATGGGATTGGTACTCGAATGGCGCTGCCATTGACCCGCCGTATGATTTCAGCGGTCCTCGGGAACGAACTAAGCAATATGCCTACTCACATTCATCCCATCTTCAATCTGCAAATTCCAGATCGTGTAGATGGTGTGCCTTCTGAGGTTTTAGATCCAGAAAAAACCTGGTCTGATAAAGACGCCTACGATATGGAAGCCCGTATGCTGGCCGCTAAATTTGTTGAAAATTTCAAGAAATATGAGAAAACAGTATCTGAAGCCGTGACCAAGAGCGGTCCCGCGCCAGTAAGTGGAGATTAGATGGAAAAATTTGTCATACAAGGACGCATTCCTTTATCTGGAGAAGTACGCCCTTCGGGAAATAAGAACTCAGCCCTTCCCCTGATGGCTGCCTGCTTACTCACTGACGAACCGGTAATTCTGCATAATATGCCTGAAATTACGGATACACGGAATATGCAAAACCTCTTGCATAGTTTGGGCGTGGAGGTTGAAAAGCTTGGTGAGAGTTCGTCCTACCGTTTCACCGCCAAGAACATCACGGCTTCAGACCTGGACCCTGATGTCTGTAAGATGATCCGTGCGTCCATCCTACTTGCTGGGCCAATGCTTGCCCGTGAGGGGAAACTTGTCCTTCCTCCACCGGGGGGCGATGTCATTGGCCGCCGGAGAGTGGATACGCATATCCTTGCTTTGCGCAAGTTGGGCACCCAGCTGGTTTTTGACAACAACCTCTTCCAATTCAGCACCCCTGGGCTTTGCGGAGCCGATATTTTGCTTGATGAGGCTAGCGTTACTGCTACTGAAAACACGCTTATGGCGGCGGCAAAAGCTAAAGGTCAAACCATCATACGGAACGCGGCCTCCGAGCCGCATGTTCAAGAACTCTGCCACATGCTAAATGCCATGGGTGCTGATATCCGAAACATTGGATCGAACACGCTCATCATTAATGGCGTTGAAAAGATGCACGGCACTGAATTTACAATCGGTCCAGATTACCTGGAAGTGATTAGCTTTGTCGGCGCTGCTGCTGTTACAAAAGGTTCCATCCGGATTAAAGATGCAGGTGTAGAGCATCTCGGTATGATTCAACTAATTTTCCATCGTCTTGGTGTGGATTTTGAGATTGATGGTAATGATTTGGTGGTTCAAGGAAATCAAAGAATGTGCATTGAACCCGACTTGGGCAATGCAATCCCTGAAATCAGCGTCATGCCCTGGCCGGCCTTTCCAACAGACCTGATGAGTATTGCCATTGTAGTGGCTACCCAGTCTAAAGGATCTGTGCTTTTCCACGACTGGATGTACCCCAGCCGCATGTTCTTTATAGATAAACTAGTATCCATGGGAGCGCAAATCGTCTTATGTGATCCACATCGCTGTATTGTTAATGGTCCCACCCCATTGACTGGAGAAAAGCTGGACAGCCCGGATATTCGTGCTGGGATTGCGCTCGTACTGGCAGCATTATCGGCAAAAGGTCAGTCAACTATACGCAATATAGGCCAAATAGATAGGGGTTACGAGCGGATCGACCAAAAGTTGAGAAATCTCGGCGCAGACATCCAACGCCTGGAAAGCTAAGTTCGCAAGAGCAGAGGCTTTCGAGAGCCTTGAGTAAAACGAAGAAAAGTCCCCTGGAATGCCCAGGGGACTTTTTATACTCTGTCAAAATAAAGCAGAATTATGCTTTTTTCGCAGCGCCTTCGACAGTTGAAAGGAACGTATCAACAGTGTCGCGAAGCATGGGTTCGGGTAATGCGCCAGTCTGACGATGGACGATTTTTCCTCCGCTCATCATGAGCATGGTTGGAATACCCTGAACACCGTATTGTTGCGCCCATTCAGGATTTTCATCGGTATTGACTTTGCAAACAATAAGCTTGCCAGCGTAATCTTTTGAAATCTTGTCAAGCATAGGGCCAACCATGCGGCAGGGACCGCACCATGGCGCCCAAAAATCAACAATAACAGGTAATGGATTTTCGAGAACGGTTTTCTTGAAAGCTGCATCGGTCACGTGAATGGGTTCTTGGATCATAATTTAATTTACTCCTTATGAATATTAGTCTAAAGTATACAATCTTGTTTCTTAGAAAACTATAAATATACAACCTTCTTTGTTACAAAATTATGCCCAATCTCGATAACAATGGAAGTCCCAAAACGATTATCCCGATTAGAACGGCGACAATTGCAGTGACAAGCACAGTAGCTGCTGCAAGATCCTTGGCAATGCGTGCGAGGGGATGTTTATCCGGACTGGAGAGATTGACAATTGTCTCAGCAACGGTGTTCATCAATTCGGCTACCCACACCAAACCGATCGCCATAATTATGGCAAGCCATTCAAACCTGGAGATCCTGAGCCAGATTGAGATGCCAATCACCAATACGGTTGCAACAGCATGGATCCAAATGTTGGGTTGCGTTTTAAAGGCATATCTGAGGCCGTTTATTGCCCAGGCAAAAGATTTGCGCCGTGTTCGCAGGAACTCCGCACTTTTTTCGGTTTGTTCAGCCAGTTTGTTTTTCAAAATTCACCCAGCCTTGACAGGTTCATCAAATCATGCGATAAAATAGGCTCTACGCGGGTGTTGCCAAGTGGTAAGGCATTAGCTTCCCAAGCTAATATTCGTGGGTTCGAATCCCATCACCCGCTTAGATTATATCCGACAAAGCTTCTCAAACTTCCCCAGTCGTCATTCATGAACTAATAGTTTTGTAGTCCTTCCAGCTATTCTTATGCAAGGCAGCTGGGAATTGTCCACAGTATGAATTAATTTGTCGGTGAGGTATTTATCTCCTCAAGATAAAGGGCAAGTTGAAGGATAAAGATCTCAAGAGCATCTTTGAGGTCCAAACCAAGTATGGTTCTGATCTTTCCGAGCCGATAAGCAATCGTGTTGTAATGTAATTGCATATGCTCAGCGGTATCCTTAATACTCTTATTTGAAAGATAAATCCTTAAGGTCTCCACAAGATTTGCTGAAAACTTTTCATCAAACTGCCTTAATGGGTCGATAAATTTTCTACAATATTGCTGAGCATCCGAGTTTTCTTTCAGACTTAACAACAGGTAGTAAGGCTCGCTGTTTTCTTTTGTCAAAATGTTGACAGCCGGCTTTAAAATCGGGTAGGTTAGGCTTACCTTACAAGCCTCTTGGTAGAGCCTGGGTAGGCTGGCAATATTTCCCTCCCCGCTCAAACAAAAGAAGACCTTGACCCCCTCTAAGAGTGGCGCGATTCTTTTTTGGAAAAGTTGGAGCTCCTGCTTTATGCTCGCATTTGATAGCGTCCGCCCGCGGAAAATTAGTACAAGGCGATCATCAGCAACCGTATGGATGAGGGAATTGTGATCAAAACTCGAGACCATTTGTCGTATCACTTTTATATTGAAATTGTCCCTATCCAAGTCACTGAATTCCGATTTCAAATTAACAACGACTACTGAAAAGTGATCATCTGGATTGAGATTAAGCCCATAAGATAAACCAAGCATGCATAGGTCCAAAGGATTGCCGCTGTTCTTCATAAGCAAATCCCTGATAAATTGATCGCGGTATTGATTCTGGATTTTTTTTGTCTCGCTTGAATTTCGTAATTCGACTGCTAAAATTCGCGCGATACGGCTGATCGCTTGTTTGTCCGATGTCTGAATCCCTTTCTTTTCTCCCAACAGGAAGACGGAGAATCTATTTTGCTTGGTCAACGAAATTGACAAAAAGAAGACCTTCATCCCAGAACAGTTGACTTCCTGCTCGTCAGTAGCCCCATCGCCATATTGTTTCATAACCATAAGTAGTTCAGATTTCAACCCATCACTGAGAAGTGACTGTGTTTTACGGCTATGGATAAATTCAAATTCTGATGTACAAAGCAAGATGGGGTTACCAATCGTAATCTCCATTTTCGCGAGAGATTCCTCCAAATCCTGTGTGTTCTGAAGAATGTCAAGTAAGGTTTCAGTCTTACTTTGCAGTTCTCTGAATGCACTTGCCTTTCTCTGCAAAATTTCTTCACTGACCTCTCTCACAATATTTGTCAGTACGTTTTCAACTGGCAATTCAATAAGCACCAGGCCGATTTTTTCTGCGAGATCCATTATTGCTTGGCTGACCTTGAATAGCCTCCCCTTTTTAAAACAAATCGCGCTAACCTTTTTGGTTTCCAATCTTGAGAGTTGTTCAAAAATATTAATTGTCTGAATTGAATTCCACAAACCCGGGCAAAAGATAGCTTCATTTTCATTTGAGAGGTTCGATAAATCTACAATCTCTATCACGTTTGGGGCCGCAATAATATTCCCCACAAACTGCTTGCCCGCGATAACTTCGCTTCCCGCCATTGAAGGAAGTAGCAATAGGTCAGAGACCGATAGATTGTTTGTTTCATCAATTTGTGGCATTTATGAGTCTCCTGATCTTAGCTTCCTGTTTTACCTGATTTACTTTTCTTCCAAGTTTATCAATTGGCATAAGACTACAAGTCTAATATTAACGCCGTTAATAATATCCGATTTTAGCATGTGAAAACAATAAAACTATTAACATTAATGCATGGAAATAAATGAATATTAATCTACTTTTGTGAATCTCACACAAATGCTTGTACCTGGATTGTTAGTGGCATACATTGCCAGCAGCCAAAATTCAAATAATAATTATGTAAGTAAGTAAGTAAGTAAGTAAGTAGGGTCTCTTTAGTCGATTGAGCAAAAAATTAAATCAGGAGCGAATTGTGAAACGTTTATCTCGAATTTTTTCATCGAACAAGAAAACTGTGATTGTTGCCATGGACCATGGTATGGGTCTCCCGGTCAGTCCTTCTCTAAACGAAACCGGGAAATTGCTTGAAAAAATATTAAAGGGTGGTGCTGATGCCATTCTTACTACGATTGGTATTGCAAGAACTTATGCAGCTGAACTGGCCGATGTTGGACTGATTTTACGTCTGGATGGCGGTGGATCGATCCTTACTCCTTCCGATGGATGCCCCGAATTGCTGTTCTCAGTTGAAGAAGCGCTTCGCCTTGGTGCAGATGCTGTCGCTTGCATGGGTTACCTGGGAGTCGATTATGAGCGTAAAAATATGCTCAACCTTGCCAAGGTTGTAGGATCTGCCCACAATTGGAACGTACCGGTCTTGGCTGAGATGCTCCCAGGTGGATTTACTGGCAAAGTGGAGTCAAATGGTGACAATC
>DATIUL010000132.1:0-3621 GCA_035466865.1 Anaerolineaceae bacterium
CTTTGTTGTGGATGACAACTTCATCGGGAATAAGAAAGTACTTAAAGAAGATTTGCTTCCAGCCTTGATCAAGTGGCGAGAAGGCAAAAAAGGCTGCCTCTTCATTACTGAAGCCAGTATTAATCTGGCGGATGATGATGAGTTAATTCGCTTGATGGTGGAAGCCGGCTTTACTCAAGTTTTCATAGGTATTGAAACCCCTGATGATGAAAGCCTGACCGAGTGCCACAAGAGCCAAAACCGTAACCGCGATCTGGTTGGAGCAGTCAAAAAACTGCAAAACCAGGGTTTGCAGGTGATGGGCGGTTTTATTGTTGGCTTTGATAACGACGACAAAGACACCTTCGAACGCCAGATCAGCTTTATCCAAAAGAGCGGTATCGTAACCGCCATGGTGGGCTTACTTCAAGCCCCCATTGGAACAGGTCTGTATCAGCGTATGCTGCGTGAAGGACGTTTGGAGACCTGGGATTACTCTGGTGACAACGTGGACGGAGAAAGTAATATTAAGCCTATCATGCCACCGGCAACCTTGCGGGAAGGGTACCGCAAAATCCTGAATACCATCTATTCTGCCAAGAATTACACGGAACGGGTAAAGACCTTCCTGACTGAATTTAAACCCTCGCGCCATGCCGTAACCATAGAATTCCAGGAAATACTGGCATTCTTCCGTTCAATCTGGAAGATTGGAATAATCGCTCCATACCAGGAACGCAAGTATTTCTGGAGGCTCTTCTTTTGGTCGCTTTTTAAGATGCCAGAGAAGTTTGCCTTGGCGATTACGTTTGCGATCTATGGTTATCACTTCCGTAAAGTGAACGAGTTGCACGTCAGCAAAGCCGCCTGAACCGGGTCGGTTATGGAGTACAATAATTCGGTCAACAAATCCTTTGACCGAATTATTTTTTAAGAAGAGATGCGCATGAAGAAATTAATATTACTCCTGATGCTTTGTTCCCTACTGATTGTTGGCTGCTCGAATGCAATTCCGCAAGCCACACCTACTTTGCAGGCAACAGCTACTGAGCCATTACCCACGGAGACCAAGGTGCCGACGGCAACACTTCAGCCTTCCGCCACTCCTTTGCCAACCAACACGCCTACCCCAGAGCCTACTTTAACACCCACGCTGATTCCTTTTACTCCTTTTCCTGAAATCTTCCGTTTTTACCGTTATTGGTTTGATGGCGACAAGACGGTTGTGTACTTCCTGAATGCTGAACGCGAAACGACCATGTACGCTGTTATTAACGGCTTGGATTTTGTCTGCAACCCTGACCCAAAGTATCCCCGCCAAATGATTTGTGAAGCATCAAAACGTTTTGAACCCGGAGAGGCCCTGGAGATTGAGCTTTTTGCAGATGAAGCTCATAAACAATCTGTCTGGCTGAATTCGGTTGCCTTTGCAAAAACAGTACCTGATAATGTGCAGTGTGAAACGGAATACCGCATGTATGCTGCTGGTTGCTCTTATCACAGTTCTTGTTATGACCTACAGGGTAATTACCTGTATTCAGAGGATTATTATCCCGGCGATCCAAATGACCCTTGGGTTCCCTGGGCCTCTTGCCCTTAAGTCTCGTTTATCAAAAAGCCCTGGTTTTCCAGGGCTTTTTTGATGCAAATCTCAATATTTGTAGATTCCGCCACCAATAAATTCGCGGATGACGGAATTAGGTGGGACGATCGAGTCGTCGACTATCTCCTCCAATTCCTCGAAAAGCTGGTGGACCCTCGCGGCCCGGGTGTAGGCATCCTCGCGCAAGGGGTCTCCTGCGAATTTTTGAGTCCAGCCAGCAAATTGCGCTGCCAGTTTGTGTTTGTAAATCGGCATTTCATAAGGCATGCCAGAACTGACAACCGTGTCGCAGGTATTCATGAAGGGGATGATATGGCGCAATTCACTGTCTCGTACGTAGTGCCAGTGCAGTAAAGTCTGCTCAGGGTCATAAGCCCGATGTACAGAATCGCGCAGCATACGTCGGATCAGGCGTATATCTGTCCAGCGGACGTAATTACCGTGGCTGTCCTTGACCTGTAAAAGGGGTTCTATGTACAGTTTGAACTTCATCTCGGCCGGAATATCTTTGGTCATTTCGGGGTACAGGCCATGCAGACTGTCAATCAGAATGATGTCATTCTTTTCCAGTTTCATAGGAGTCTGATTGGGATAACTCGTGCCGGTCTTGAAATCATAGAATGGAATACGCACTTCTTCACCAGCGAACATGCGGCTGAGATGTTCGTTAATTAGTGGCATATTGAGAGCTTGCGGAGTCTCAAAATCGTAGTCCCCAAATTGATCCTTGGGGTGCATAGCCAGGTCGTGGAAGTAGTGATCCACATTGAGCGTAACCAATTTCAGGCCTTCTTGTGCTAATTTTTCACCGAGCTTAATGGTGGTGGTAGTTTTACCACTGCTGGAAGGTCCGGCCACAAAGACCATGCGTACCTCCTCCTTGCGTTCAAGCACAAGGTTGGCCGCGTTCTCCACGTCCTCGTTGTAAGCTGCCTCGGCAGAAGTGACAACGTCATTAATGGCACCACTGCGGATCTTCTCATTGAGCAAAGCGGTTGTATTGACCCCATGGTCGACAGACCAATCGAGGACAGACCAAATTTTGGACCAGGGAATATTGCTGGAAGGGATGAGTTCGCCATCCTTACGCCGATTGCGCTGCCTGGCGCGTTCATTGCGGTAAAGGATGTAGGCTTTAGCCACACGGGCATGGCCGTTTTCAATCAGCACCTTCTCAACCAGGTCCTGGATCTGTTCAATATTCGGTGTGGTGCCTGTGGGTGTGTTGGCCTCAAGCAAGGCAACTACCTGCATGGAAAGATCTTCGGCTTGGGCGCGGTCGCGGCCTCCGACAGCAATGGCCGCCCGATAGATCGCGTTGGTGATCCTTTCAGGTGTGAAGGGAACTTTTGCTCCGTTGCGTTTAATCACTTCTGTAATTTTTGACATAGTTTCTCCGTTGGGCAAAGGAAAGTGCTGACGAGAAAAGTAACATGAGATAGGTTGCATTAATCATGCCTTCAGGTGAGGTGCCAGAGCATTGAATGCTATAATTCAGCCATGAACACTCGAGATAACTCCCAAATTCCGTTGATTATTGCCCACCGTGGGGCAAGTGCCTTAGCCCCAGAAAACACCTTAGCTGCTTTCCAATTGGCTTATGACCAAAAAGCTGATGGCATTGAATTGGATGTGATGCTCTCAGCTGATAAAGAACTGATTGTTCTGCATGATGAAATTGTAGACCGCACAACCGATGGGCATGGCACTGTAGCCGCTATGAACCTGGCAGATTTGAAGGGCTTGAATGCCGCTGCTAAATTCAAGGCTGATTGGTCAGGCAGGGAGGCTTTACCTTTGCTAGAGGAAGTATTTGACCTGGTCGGGAATAAGATGCTAATCAACGTTGAACTCAAGAATCTCACACAACCTTTTAACGACCTAACCCAACGGGTGATCTCCCTGGTAGAAAAGGCCGGCCTTGAAGAATCTGTTCTGCTTTCGTCATTCAATCCCTTCAATCTTCTGACTGCCAGGCAATGTAACCCAAAGATTAAGCGTGGTTTGTTGACTGAAGGGGGTAAACCGGGCGGGATAAT
>DATIUL010000133.1:0-5628 GCA_035466865.1 Anaerolineaceae bacterium
CACCAACCGCCTCGTATTCGTTGAAAGCGAGCGCGACTTGCGCGGTTTGGAGTTGCCTGTCAAGATTAATTGGACCGGCCCATGGACCTTGCTTGGGGACTTAGCTTAATTTTTTTCAAGCAATATTTAATTTATTGGCAAAAACCGGAACACATTTCTGCGTTCCCTACCAAAAATAAAAACGTAGATGTTTCGCTTCGCTCAACATGACAATTGTTATTGTCATTGCGAGCCTCTATTGCGTGGCAATCTAGGTTTTGGCTTCTGTCTATACAAACCGGTTATGAACTCGAAACTAAAAAACTAACCCCTGATTGCTTCGTCACTAGCGCTTCTCACAATGACGGAAGATGGGAGTCACTTGCCAGTAATAAAAGTGGTCATTGCGAGCCTCTTTTGCGTGGCAATCTGGGGTTAAGATCCAGTCTTAACTTATCCTTTAATAGTCGATAAAATATTCAAGCAGGACAGGATCGAGTAAATATCATATAAAAAGAGTAAACTCAATAGCATGAGTTGGGACAGTAATTGTGTTTATATCCTCTCGAATATCAAAGGTAATGTCCTATATGTTGGCGTCACAAGCAATCTTCCACAGCGCATCAAACAGCATAAAGAAGGTGCCGGCGGCACTTTTTCGAAGAAGTATCGAACTACCAAATTGGTGTACTACGAATGCTTCGGGACCATCATGGATGCGATCAATCGTGAGAAGCAGATAAAAGGTGGCTCAAGGGCAGACAAAATTAAGCTGATTGAATCAATCAACCAAGGTTGGTTAGATTTATCAGTTGAATTTGGGTTGTAGTGCTTATTCAGTGAAAGTCGACAACCAGATTGCTTCGTCGCTGTTGCTTCTCGCAATGACTGATCGAGAGAAAGCCGGCATCTCGCTCGTTATGATTTACTGAAGAAAACCCTAATTCTTCACAATGACGGGAAATTAATGCGATATTTTTTTACTGCCTGCCTGATGCAAGTTCCACGGTTTTTTCCTCGTATTCGCAGAGGTCAGAAACTGGGCAATGGGGGCAATCGGGTTTGCGGGGGTGGCAGATTTGCCGACCTAACTCGATCAAGTCAATATGCAGCGTGCCAAAAGTGGCAGGGTCGCCAATTTCCAAGAAATACGCATGCGTCTTTTCCACATTTAAGGTTTTGGGCCGCAGGCCAATCCGGCCGCTGACGCGATAAATGTGTGTATCCACCGGGAAAGCCGGCATACCCAAAGAAAATACCATCACAATCGCGGCAGTTTTGGGGCCAACACCCTTCAAACCTAATAACCAATCGCGGGCTTCCGCGGGAGTCTTTTCAGCCAGCCAATCCAAATCAAACTCTGCCCGTTCTTCAAAAATTGCGCGCAACGCATTCTGGATAGAAGGTCCCTTTTGGTTTGCCAATCCAGCGATGGCAATCACCTGCTGAAGTTCAGAAGGATCGGCGAGCAGTACTGATTCCCAGTCTGGATAGTGCGTTTTTAGAGCTTGGAAGGCTTTATCGCGGTTGATATCATTAGTGTTCTGCGACAATATGGTACAGACAAGTTCATCCACCGCCGGCAACTTAATGTGCCAGTACGGTTCCCCAAAATAACCAGACAAGCGACCCGCAACAAGTTCTAGGCGTTGGCGGTGTTCCGCCTTTTGAGCATCTATGTCGGCGCTTTCCAATGCCACCTAATTCCAGCGTACCTGTATTTTATGGACCGGGCGAATCTCACCAACTTCCAAGCCACGCCAATTCCTCAGGACTGGGTCGCTAAATTCCTTGAAGGCTTCCGATTCCATTTCCTTTTCGAAACCAAAAGCTTTCATCAAGGCAACGGTCAGACAATGTGTTGCCCGTCTGTTTGGGTCGCCGTCCGAGAATTTGAAAGCAATGCCAATACCCCTGGAGCGGGGGTGCAACGCACCAGGCATAATGCCGATCATTTGGTAACCTTCCGCGCCGCCCTTACTGATGACCTTGCCCTGCATCACTTCCATCAAGGCTGTATCCAGGCGGTGAGGACCGGCAATCATAAAAGGATAATGGATCATTGCCGAAGTGATTTTTCGGCAGGCGTCTTCCCGCTCAGTTCCCAGGTTGTCCGGGTCGCAGAGGCGTGCCACAGCTGAAGCAAAGTTACATAATTGCAGCGCGTAAACCGGAGCACTGCAACCATCAGTCCCCGGGAGTAACTCCTTGGCGAGTGTGCCACTCATCTCGGCCATGGCTTTACGGATGCTTTTTTGGACGGGATGCTCCGGTTCCAGGTAATCGTTCAGAGAAAGGTTGCGCATCTTGGCAGCTGCCAACATGCCAGTGTGTTTGCCCGAACAATTGTGGCGGAAAGGCGTGGGTTCTTCGCCGCGTAATTTCATGGCGTCTGCTGTCTCTTTTTCAGGCCAATGCGTGCCACACTGCAAGTTTCCCTCGTGCAACCCAACCTTTTCATGGATTGATTTGAGCACTTCAACATGACGGTCAGTACCGGCGTGGGAAGCGCACATGATTGCCAATTCCTCTTCAGTCAGGTTGTAGAAATCTGGCCCGCCACGCTCCACAAAAGGCAAAACCTGGAAAGGTTTCATTGAAGATCGCGGGTAAGTAATCAGCTTGGGGTCGGCTAAGCTCGCAAGCAGCGTTCCAGCGGAATCCACAACTGCCAAAGCACCAAAATGCAGGCATTCAACCAATCCACCCCGGGTTAAGGCAATCAGGGGAGCATATCCTTTAATTTTCTTCATAGAGGCCTTTCTCAGCGTCCAACTTGCTCAAAATAAGTGCTCAAACCCCAGCGCAGGCGGTTGAAGTACAACTCGCTTTCGTTAGGAGTCAATTCGAATTTTTTCATAATTTTGGGAATGACGGCATGGTACTCATCAATGACCGATTTTTTTGAGTCCAGCGGTTCAAGCAGGCTCCGTATATAGGAAATCAGTTTTGCCATCCACTGTACATCTTTAATTTCTACGATGCCGCTGCGCGATGAAATGAAACGGTAGCCAGAAAACTGCTTTCCTTGCAGGTATTTCAGATCTTCTTCCCAGGCGGCCAGGTTGGCATAAGCCAGGAATGGGCTTTGGTTAACAACCACGCTATCCCCAACGAAAATGACCTTTTCTTCAGGAATGCTCACCCAGGTGCCTGCGTGGCTGGAACCGGAGCGGTGTTCAAAGACGACTTCAAGGGTTCCCAGGGCCAGGCCCATGTTGGTTTGATACAGGATTTCCGGTGGAACCCAACGCGAAGTGGGGGTCTCGTGCATGTCCAGGAAAGTTAGTTGTTCGTCTTGTGATTTGGAAGTGCTCTTAACCCTTGCTGTCGTAGCGGCATGGCTCTGCGTGATGGTAATGCAATCTGAACCCTTGGTGCTTAGCACGCGGTCATAATTAGTATCTAGCAGAACCTGGAAACAAAGCAGGTTATGGTTCTTCTCACCGCTTACACGGTAGAAAGCCAAGTCTTGCGGATGAAAATTGGCATCAATCTGTAGGCAGGCAAATTCGTTGAAGACCAAGCCCGCATATAAACCAATCCCGTTTTTTTCAATTGAAATGTTTGGTGAGATCGCTTCCATTAGTTCCTCCACAAATGTTAGAGGCAATTATGCCAAAAGCCGGACTGCAATTCAAGCACCTATGGCGCGCACGCTGGAATTGCCTTACCAGCTTTGCGGGCATCCAATTCCATCCCAAAATAAGGGCTGGGGTCCAGCGTATTGTTTATCTTCAGTTCGTTCAGGTAATGCCCTTCACCATTGTCTTTGACAACCGAAAAGTGCAGGTGCACCCCTGTGGGAGAGGCCGGGTTTCCAGAGTAATTGCCCATTCTGCCCAGCAGTTCTCCCTGGCTGACCGGAACCTCAGAGCTGCCTTCGGGGAATTTGGCATCAATCAGCGAGTTACCTTCGGAATCTGCCAGATGGGTCATGTACAGCCAAATTTGCCGGTCGGGTTGCAGCGGATCTTGCGGGACGCGGATGATAACGCTTGACTTCCAACCTGGTTCACGCGTTAGAAAACCAGAATAAGCCGCATAGACATTCGTCTTGCCTACTTCTTTGCCTGAAAATATATCCAAACCCTGGTGAGAAACCAGGAATTTGAAACTGTCGTGCCAAAGAAAGCCTACATAGCCATCAGTTGGAAAAGTGAAAGGGGCCTCAGGGCAGCGTGTTTTGGCCGGAAGCACCCAACCTGTATGCTTTTCGGGATTATTTAGAAAATCGATGACCATGGGGATGCGCCCACCCCAGCGGCTAGTTACAAAAATTACCCCAAAGATAAGAATGATTAAAATAATAATTGCCAGTAGGCCAAAGAGCATTTTTTTCACTGCTGAATTTTACAACTGTTTTGGAATGCAATGCTTTTATGTAGTAGGCCCGAAAATTGCAACCAATCCTTTGAACAGCAGACTTGCGTCTTAATTTAATTCATGGCAGCGATTGCCTGATAGGAGACCTATGAACAAAAAATCGTTTGTATTCATCGCCTTGATCGTTATCATTCTGGCTTCAACCGTGTTTTCTCCGGTTGCGGCGAAGACTGAGAAGATCCCCCAGGTTAGCTTCCTTGACGTTACCAAGGGTGAGAGCGTGACCATTGTCACCAACTTCATGCCAGAAAACACCGATATCATCGCCTACATGGGCGAACTGGACTCAAAAGGTGAAAATGGTATCGTCGTCGGACAAATGAACACGGGCAGTGGCGGCTCTTTCTCGGCTACATTGCCCATCCCGGCGGAACTTAAAGACCGGGAATACATTGTTGTGCGCCTGGCAGCTCCCAAACAATGGTATTGCTACAACACCTTCCAGAATGACCCAAACGGCACAACCCCTGTACCAACCCCCAAACCCAGCGGAACACCCGCCCCGGATGAACCTGTGTACACGGTTACAACGGTCAGCGGAAAACCGTATAAGGGTTATCCCATATTTGCCATCAAATCCGTTGACCAGGGTAAAACCGTTACAGTGATCACAGATAACTTCCCACCTGGCCTTGATTTTGTTGCTCTGATTGGCAAATTGGGCAAGAATGGTGAAGATGGAACCGCTGTAGGCCAGTTCAACTCTGGTGAAGGCGGTGCTTTCGAAGCCACCTTCGCCATCCCCGCGGCCTTCAAGGACTATAAAGCCCTGGCCATCCGATTGGTTGCACCCAAGCGCTACTTTGCGTACAGCTGGTTTGACAATAGTAGTTCAACAGTCGCTTCTGCGACAGTCACAACTACTGAGGTTACAGCAACGCCAGCACCAACCACAGTGGTGGAAGCCACCCCTGCGCCCACCCCTGCTCCAACTGCTGACCCCAATGCCTTTGTGCCAAAACCAGGCGGCCCCAGAATTGAGATCCTCAGTGTAGTGGCTGGCCAGACTATTAAGGTCAAGGCCACCAATTTGCACCCTAATTTGGAATATGTCTTCACGATGGGACCATTCGGAGAGGCTGCAACCATGGGTAAAGAAGCCGGCAAATTCACTTCTGATAACACCGGAGCTGTTGAGTTGAGCCTGACGATTCCGGAAGCAGTCAAAGACCTGAACCTGATTTCCATCATCATGGAGTCATCCAAGGGCTACGCCTTCAACTTCTTCTATAACATCACCACAGCCGAATAAAGCGAACCAAT
>DATIUL010000134.1:0-5695 GCA_035466865.1 Anaerolineaceae bacterium
GTAGCTGCTGAATCGTCGCCCAGGTATAAGAAATCCGAGAAGAACCCAAAGAAAACCGACATTTGGCGCTGGATTGGAATCCTGTTCCTGCTGGCCATTCTGCTGGCATTCTACCTACTCTTTTTGAAACGCCCAGCCCCCGCGCCATTACCCAGCGCAGCCAGTACGGCTTTTTGGAATAGGCTCGACGCAATTCAGACAAATTCAAAAGTTCTGGTGGTTCTGGATTACCAGCCAGCCACTGCCGACGAACTCCATGCCACTCTGCAGCCGGTTATGGCCAACCTTAAGGCAAAAGCTGTTCAACTTAACCTGGCAGCGCTCTGGCCTGACGGGCTCTGGCTGGGCAGGGAATTGCTTGAAGAAACGGATTTAACAGAAACGACTGAGGTCAAACTTCTTCCTGGCGGCACCCTGGCGGCAATTGCCAGCGCCGCAAGCTTGCAAACAGCAGGTTCCAGCCCCGAAAACCAAATAAGCCTCATAAGCAACAGTTTGACGCTTAAAGAAACCGAACTTATTCTTTATGTAACCGACAACCCGGAGTCTGCCAAAACCTGGATTGAGCAGATTGGCGCATTCCTGCAACCGGAACAGAGCCTGGTAGTCAGTACACAAGCTGCCCAGGTAATGCTGCAGCCTTATTACGAGGCAAGCCAGATTGCCGGCTTAAGTACATCCCCTTATCGTGCTGATGGGGTCTTGCTGGCCAAGACTCCAACTGGCGCGGCCGCTCCTGCTTTTGAGGCTGGCATGGGGGTAATGGCTGGATTACTGGTATTGAGCTTTTTCAGTAATTTACTGAAACCAAATGAGAAAAACCCCCACGAGGACGGCAAGATTTGATCAATCTCGACCTGATTGCGGGGATTCTTGGGCTGCTGCTCACCGTGATGGTGTTTTCGTACCTGGTTGGCGACAACTTTTTCTTTAGGTTGGCCATGAACCTACTGATTGGTGTAAGCGCAGGTTATGCTGCTGCCGTGCTTATTCAACTTGTAATTATTCCGCATCTTGTGCAACCCTTACTTTCAGGAAATGGAAATGCTTTTTACCTCAGCCTGGTCGTCTGCTTGTTCGCGTTGCTGCTCCTGACAACATTTTTTAGCCGGATTAATCACCTGGCGCGGCTTCCGTTAGCGCTGCTATTTGGCTTGATTGCCGCGGTCAGCATCTTCGGGTTGGCAAGGGGAACTTTGGCCCCTCAAATGCTGGCGATTGTCAATCGCTTCAGCCCTGAATTGCTTTATAAAGACAACTTACCAGATTGGATGGCTTTGGTTAAAGCGGCCGCCATGCTGCTGGGTGTGATCGCGGTTTTGCTTTACTTTGATCATCACGTTGGCCGTTGGCAGGGCAATATTAAAATAACCCCGCTCTCTGAAAACGCCTCTGGTGTGGGCCGAGTCTTCATTGGCATCACGTTTGGTGCAATATTTGCCGGTGTTTTTGCCACCGCTTTACTGGCTCTAATTGGCCGTATCGCCTGGATCCAAAATTTGCTGAGTGTGTGGCTGGGTTTTTGATGCAGAACTATATTGGGCTTGAGATTACGGCTGCTGAAATTCGGGCCTGGCTGTTTGATGACCGGGCTGGCAGTTTTGAGCTGCGCGGGTATACATCTGAAGATTTCTCTGCTGTTGAAGACTTGACTGGCGCAGTCCAACGCGCCATTTCGCAAATATTACCAGGTGAGACCGGGGTGACCGCGTATGGGCTAAGCATCTCGGCGGGAAGACCCATCCGCACCGTATTAATTGGAGCATCCAGTCTTTATTCACTGGAAGCTGCCCACGCCCTGGCTGCACCTTTTTACACCCAGATTATAGACGAATTGGACCTGCAGGATGGGTTGAACGTTGTGGAACAACTTGAGCGCTTGCTACGCACGGACGCGGACCTATTTATTGTGACGGGCGGTTTTGAGGAGGGGAGCACCAAACCGGTGTTGGCAGCTCTCGACAACCTGGGAGTGATGCTAAAAGCACACAATCGGTCCGTTCCGCCCCAGATTGTATATGTGGGGAACTCACTTTTGACGGCTGAGATTCAAAATAAGTTTGGTCGGGAGCCAAATTTTCACCTTGGAGGCAATATCTCGCCAGCTCCTGGTCAGACCGATCTTGGTGCGGGTATGGAGGCCATACTGGCTGCCTTCAGAAGGATCCGGCGGGCTGAGTTTATTGACCTGCCAAGCGTGGAAGAAAACCTCAGAACCCAATGCATCCCGAGCTTATTGGCGCAAAGGCGGATGTTGAGTTTTCTTGGAAGAATCAGCAGCACTCAGAAACCGGTGTTGCTGCTTAGCGTTGAACCTGGTTTAGTGAGCGCCTTGACCAGCCAGGCTGCAGGGCAAGTAATTGTGCTTCCCCAGAGATGGGACTACGCAGCTACGGATGAAGATGAACCATGGCTTTTTAACAGCCAACTGCTCGAAAAAGACGCCAACCTGGTCTACTTAATGAACAAACAGGCACATAAGAATTTTGTACCCGTAACTGTGGAAGATCAGCTAATAGAACAAAGCTGGTTCCGCATTGCCCTGCGTAAGTGCTGTAAGGTCTGGCGGGAACAAGGTTACTTTATTGATTCTTTTATTCCTGAACCGGTCATTTTGACTGGCAGTTCCCTGGCTGTATTTGGCAAAGACCCGCAATTATTACTGGCAATTTTGGATGGGCTTGAACTGCATGGCATCACCACTTATGTGCTGGATGAGAACAGCCTCATCACTGGCCTGGGTGCTTTGGCACCAGTCAACGCTTTACTGGCGGCAGAGGTGCTTGATTCCGGTTTGTTCCGCAACCTGGGCACAGTGGTTACTGTCACCAGCCCGTTGAAAGCCGGCAAGAGTGTGCTGGATGTTGAGGTAAGGCATAAGTTTGGCGCTCAATTTGAAACCTTTTCCATACTCAAGTCTGAATTACGACACTTGGATGTGGAAGCTAATGCTGAACAAAAAATACACCTTCTACCCAAGGAAGAAAGCGATCTTGGCTTGGGTGGTACGGGGGTTGGAGGCACGCTTAACCACGTCAACCTGAAAACCGGGCTGATAATCGATGCCCGTGGCAGGCCACTGGAAATGCCCAAGGATACTCGGACCCGCGCGGCAGTGGTAGCCAATTGGCTTTCGGAACTTGGAGGCTGATGGATACCCTACTGCTTGCAAGAGATTATCCAGTTGAGATTGAAGTTGCTCTACCTTGCAAAGGCAAGGTACTGGTACGAACCGGGCAGTCCGTTAAAGCGGGCGATCCCATTGCCGAGGCCAGCTTTCCAGACCATTACCAGTTCTTTGACCTGGTACACGAGTTTGGAATCAAGCCGGAGGAAGTATCTTCGGTCTTGCAACGCCAGGAAGGCGACCCGCTAAGTCAGGGTGATGTGGTTGCCTTGAAAAAAGGATTTGTCTCGCGTTATTTCTGGGCTTCCGAGAATGGGGCTTTGATACTTGCCCGCGACGGCCGTCTGACCCTGGCGTACGGAGAAAAGAAATTAATCGCACGGGCCCCCTATGATGGCATTATCAGCCAGATTATGACTGGCAAAGGTGCAATGCTGGCCAACCAATCCATGGTTGTGCAAGGACAGCTCCTTTTTGGCAAACGCAGCTCGGGGCCCTTTGTGAGGCTGGAACCGGAAGAACTGGCCAAACAACCGCGCAAATTGGATAAAGACCTCAAAGGTACAGTGCTTTGGTTGGATGGTCCTTTAACAGCCAAGATTTGGGATCGGATCAAAGGATTGGAACTGGCCGCGCTGGTTTTAGCTTCTACCATACCAGGGCTGCCCCCCATGACAGATAAGCTGCCATTCAGCTTGATGTTGATGATGGGAGCAGGAGATGCAACCCTCGACGAACTGAGCCGGGCTTTGTTGATGGACATGCTGGGCATGATTGTAATTCTGGAGCCCAATGCCCGTTCAGGCCACACAGACAGGCCAGTGCTTTTTCGAGTTTGGGACCCAGAAAGCCATCCACTCGTTGCCAAGCCACTCCCGCAACTCCAGGTCGGTTCGCAAGTGCGCCTTTTGGGCAAACCTTACCAGGGCTTGCTTGCCAAAGTAGAGGAAATTTCTGCCAAACCTGAAAACTTTGCCAGCGGTGTCTGCAGGCGAGCAGCATTGCTGCGCGTTGACGAAGACACGCTGGTGCGCTTGCCCATCAACAACCTTGAATTAATTCTTTCCTAATTAGTGATTGGTTCCAGGAAGTCCGCAAGCGTCCAGCCAATTTGCCCGTCTTCTAACAGGACTTTGGCCCAATTTAGGTCGTCGGCTGTTACTATTTCATTCAGTAAGGTCACTATAGTATCGTAGGGTAAGTAGTCTACATAACCTGAGCTAAGGCTGGGTTCAGTTCTCACGTACATGCCATCAACAGCCACAACATAAGCCCTGATGGGAGCGGGTGTAGACGTGGAAGTGGGTTCAGGTGTTTGCGTAGCTGTTGGAGGTAATGTAGGGGTGTTACTGGGAACAATAGTGAAGACAAGCTCAGTCGGCCGATTAATGATGATGGGAGCAGCGGTTGGTACAGCAGAGATGGGAGCAGCGGTTGCTAGCCCAGAAATTGGCGTTGGCTGCTCAGTGTTTATGGTCTGGTTGGCAATCTGCTGATTGGTATTTTGGATGGATAGGACAAAAAGGGTAACCAGCCCAAAAGTGACCAGTAAAAAGCTTCCCCATCCGCTGGTTTTCCGGGGAGGAAGGTGAGAAAACCAAAAAGCCATGCAGAGGGCGTAGAGGGCCAATAGAATGCGGATACCTGGCAGGAGAAAATCAACCGTTTGGAAACCGTTGGCTTGGTGGCGCCAGCCGATTAAGGCTAAAGGCAGCAGGGTCAGAGCAGTAAGCAAGGCGGAACTGAGCCGGCGGGCTTCTGATTGACGGATCTGGAAGAAGCCGGTCAGGGCAGCAGCTGCAACCGAGCCAACCCAATAGATCCAGTGATTCTCAATCAAAAATGAGAGAGGCAAGGAATCAGGGGCAGCACGGGTGAGCAGGGCAGCAAACCGTCCGCCAAAATAATACAACAGGGCTGTGATCAGCAGGTGCAAAAGCATAAGCAATACTGATTTAAACGAAGGTTTGGCTGCGTGGACCGCCACACCAATGAATGGCAGTGCCAGGGGAGCCACCAAAGCGGCCAACATCGCCAGGAAGTAAGAATTAAAGATTAACCCCAAGACGATTGCCACCAGGCTAACAGAAACCATCAAATAATAGCCCGGATTTATCTGGTTTTGCTCCGCGAGCAGATTGGTGAAAAAGTTGAGTTCCTCGGGGTTGGCATCTTGCAGGACAAGGCTCATCTTGCGGGGAGGAAGATTTTCAAAATTTTGCACGCGATTGGGTTCTGGATTGTCGGCAGGTAAAGTCATAAGTCGTCCCTCAGTTGTTTTGAATTAAGGATGCATGTAATATACCACTTACAAATTGGGAGCCTGGCATGAGGTAAAATTGCCGCATGAAATCAACCCGCTACCTTGTTATCCTCTTGCTTGCTGCCTTGATACTAAGTGCATGCCAGGGTACTGCCACTATTCCAGACCCGGCTACCGCCGTTGCCCAAACAATGGCGGCCGCGCAAGGAACCTTTGTTGTGCCCCAGGGCACCGTTTCAATTGAAACGGCCGTGGCACAAACCATTGAGGCTTCTTCCGGGCAACCCACCGATATTACTTCCACA
>DATIUL010000135.1:0-9843 GCA_035466865.1 Anaerolineaceae bacterium
CGGTAAAGCCTTGGGCCTGCCAACACGCACACCAACCCAAGCAAGCCTAAGCGCGAGCACGGCGACCTTGCCCCCTGAGAGCACCAAACCGGTTGCAGATACCAAAACGCCCATCCCACCAACAATTACCCGTGTATTCACATCCACACCCCCACAACCTGTTTGTGGAGGCAAAGTGCCTGTGCTTTACTTCCTGGTGGTTGGGGCTGATGCTACTGACCCTGATTACCGCTATGGCCTGTCAGATGTTATGCGCATCGTCCGTATAGACTTCATGCAACCTAAAGTCTCGGTTTTAACGTTACCCCGCGACCTCTGGGTTACCTACCCCAATATAAAGAATGAGCCCGAGCGCTGCCCTGTAGAGGGTAAGCTGAACCAAGCTTACTTTTTTGGTAATTCTGGCAAGTCTTGTTACAGCGGTACCGGAGAAGGCCCAGGTTTGCTGGCTGAAACGATTGCGTCCAATTTTGACCTTTTCTCCGATCATTATGTGGCAATCAACGAGAATGTCTTTCAGAGCATGATCGATGCTATGGGTGGAGTGGACCTCTACCTGGAAAACGAAGTAGATGGGCGCCCGATAGATGAAACTGGCGAAGCCACCAGTGAAAATAGCCATGGTTACTTCCCCGCGGGCTGGAATCATCTTACAGGTTACGACGCCATGAGCTTTGTGCGCATTCGCGACCGCTACACAGAAATTGTGCGCAGCGACCATCAGAGCCTACTGCTCTGTGCCATGAAGGAAAAACTTTCCAGCCCTGAAATCATTATGAAGATCCCCAAGATGATTTCAGCCTTTATCAACGAAACCCAGACCGACCTTTCGCCTGCTCAAATCAGCCAGTATCTCACCTGCTTACTGCCAAAATTGAACGGCTCAAACCTGCAGTTTATCCGCTTCCCGGATGAATGGTTCAGCAAGACCCATCAAAGTATGTATCAGGGCACATTTGTCTGGGATATTCCGCAAGCCGATATCAGGGAATATCTACAAAAGTTCCAGGCGGATGAGATTCCAGTTCAGGAATCAAGCGACAGCTCCAAGGCCTGCCCTGAACCCCCAGCTAAAAATTAGCCCTTAAGTCCATTCCTTCATATAGTGAGGCGACTTCGTCGTAGCCGTTAAATAGGAGCGTTGGCCGACGCTCGTCCTCGCCAAGGCGTAATTCTGTGGCCTGAGACCAGCGCGGATGGTCAACCGTGGGGTTGACGTTGGCGTAAAAGCCGTATTCGTTGGGGGCGTAAAGGTTCCAGAATGTGTCAGGTTCTTCGGCGGTTAGTTCAATTCTTACGATCGATTTTATATCCTTGAAACCATATTTCCACGGAACAACCAGGCGGATTGGGGCGCCGTTCTGTTTTGAGATGTCTTCGTCGTAGAGTCCGGTGGCGAGCAAGGTCAATTTGTGCATGGCCTCATCCAAACGCAATCCCTCGGTGTATGGCCAGGCAAAACTTGGATTTTCGCTGATTCCAGGCATCTGGTCAGGCAAAGCTGCCGTCACAAAGCGGACGTACCTGGCTTCTGCTTTTGGGGCAACCTCACTTAAGAGGTCAGCCAGAGGAAAGCCTTGCCAGGGTAGCACCATGGACCATCCCTCTACGCAACGTAGGCGGTAGATATGCTCTCTGGAGGTGAACTTATCCTTGACTTGTTCCATGGTCAGGCTCGTGGGTTTATCAACCAAACCGGAGACTTCCAGTGTCCATGGTGAAGTCTGAAATTTTCCCACTGCAGGGGCAACCCCGGTCTTGGACAGGCTAAATTCATAAAAATTGTTAAAGTTAAGAGCTTTATCTTTTGTGGTTAATATATCTGTAAAGCTCGTCTGGGTAGAGTTGGCAAGCGGAGCTGTACAGGCTCCAAGCAACGCAGCCGCGCTGGTTATCCCCGCGGCACGTAGAAATTGACGGCGATTCAGATAGAGGGTTTTAGGGGTAATCTCGTCCATGTTGGGCACCTTTCTCTCTTGATTGGATTCTACATTGGAAGACTTGTAGATTCAATAAAAAAGTACAGGCTGGCCGTTGGTTTAAGAAGCACACAGGGGAAATGAGCTCAGAATCAAGCCTGTATAACGAGTGGCATAAGCAAATGCAGGGGCTTTCAAGGATTGGTATAATCCTGCTATGGTAGATTTTCTTGGACAATCCCAATTACAGTCAAAAATTAAAAGCTTGCGGGTGATGACCTTAAATCTGGGCGGTGGAGTTAAGAACTTCGATAACAGCCTTGATACCCCATTGACCAAATCTCAATTGCTCACCAATCTAATCGATGAAATACATCCGGATCTGATTGGGCTGCAGGAAGTTTCGCAATACTTGGACGCGGACGGCAAGATGCACAGCATGTTGCGCCAAGTACAGGAAAGCAGCCGGCTGGAGCACCGTTATTACGGTGAAACACTCTCAATGACCCGGCACATGATGATTGCAAAAGATCTGATGATCAATGCACTTTTTTCGGACTGGTACGATTGGTCAAAGGGTAACGCCCTGCTTTCACGATATGCCTTCAGCCGTCTCAGCAATCCACAAGTTGAGGGAGCACCCCGTAATTTACCCATTTTTCAACCGCTGGCGTACGAAGGCACCCGCAATACGGACCCCCGTTATGTCATTCTGACCCGCCTGATGAAGGCACCGTACCCATTCATCCTGAACCTGCACCTTACTACGTTAGTGGGGGAACGCGGCCCGAAGGCCTGGCAGGACACCATTGATGCTGCGCGCCTCACACGAGCACAGCAAATTACGCGTGTACTCAGCCTCATTGAAACCCATATCATGGAAAAGGGCGAACCAATAATCCTGATGGGCGATTTTAATGCCTCCCCAGAGGAATACACTCTCAAAGAAATGTTGATAGCTGAGAGGGGGTTTGTTCGCCTGGTGCCCAAACAAGACATCTCCACACACGAAAACGCGGGTATTGTAGACCACATCTTCTTTTCTCCGAAATCCCGGCTGAAAAGTTACAGTTGTGAGGTTGTTGATACCGACCTTACTCGCCAGATGTCTGACCACCTACCGGTTGTCGCGGACATTGAATTTGATTAATCCACTCAGGGAAGATAATTTTCTATGACATCACCGAAGTATTTTGGGACGGACGGTATTCGTGGGACGGCGGGCAAACACCCCATGACCAAAGAATTTGCCTTTAGTTTGGGTTGGGCCGCAGGTACTGTGTTGGGCAAGGGAAAAGACCACCCTCTCATCCTGATCGGCCGGGATACGCGCCTCTCGGGGCCTTGGCTGCAGGAAGCCCTGCAAACTGGCCTGCAAAGCAGCGGTGTTCAAGTTGTAAATCTTGGCGAGTTCCCCACACCTGGGGTGGCATTTGTCACTCATGCTTCCGACGCAATCGCCGGCGTGGTAATTTCCGCATCACACAATCCAGCCGTAGAAAATGGCATTAAATTCATCAGCCACAACGGTATGAAACTGAGTGAAGCGACCGAGCTGGCTATTGAGGCTTTGCTTGATTCTGCTCCTCCACTCCCGGATGTATTAATTAAACTTGATAATCCAGACGCGAAATTACGGGCAATTTACGAGCAAGATTTATTGCTTGACCCCGGTGCACTTGCGCTGGGGAACTTGCAGATTCTTCTGGATTGCTCCAACGGAGCCAACTACGAATTGGCACCGCAAATACTGCGGCAGCTTGGTGCAGACCCAATAGTTCTTAACAACCAGCCAGACGGGGAGAACATTAACGCCCACGCCGGCTCAGAGTATGTACGTTCACGGCCTGGCGATTTTGGCAGGCTTATCGAGGAATACCACGCCGATCTCGGGATTGCCTTTGACGGAGATGCCGACCGCGTTATCTTGTTTGACGAACGCGGCAACATGGTGGATGGTGACCAAATTCTGGCTGTTTTAGCGGATTATTTGCATCAGCAAGGGCGATTGCTTGATAATGCCCTGGTCACGACTAATATGGCAAATGGAGCGCTTAGCAAATACTCTGAGGACCATGGCTTTACCTTTGTTGAAACCCCCGTCGGGGATAAATATGTCACCGAGAAATTAATGGCACTCTTTGTAGAGCCTGGTAAACAAACCCAGATAGGTATTGGTGGGGAACAATCAGGCCACATCATTATCCTGGATGAGATGCATCGCACAGGGGATGGACTGCGGACCGCCCTCTGGATGCTTAAGGTCCTACTTGAGAAGCCCGGCCAAAAGCTCTCAGAGCTCACTGGCAAGTTCCGTAAATATCCGCAACTGATCGCCTCAGCGTACGTGACCAATAAGCCGGACCTTAAAACAATCCCTTCTGTGGCCATTGCGTTAAAAATGCTTGACCATGATCTGCCCGGCCTGGTACGTATGAATGCACGTTATTCGGGCACTGAACCTAAATTCCGCCTGATGCTTGAAACCGATAACCGCCACAATCCGGCTGAAATTGCTGTGCATGCCTGGCAAATTTGTGACCTGGTGCAGAAAGAGACCGGCACACCACCCGGCTCAAAAGTCGAAATTTTGAACGTTTCTGACGGGGGTCTTATGCAAAGACCAACCCATCGATAATTTGCGAGGTAACCTTGAACTCTTCCAAATCAATTTTTTCAACGATGATTGCCAAGGAATTTAACCGGCACAACCGGGCTATTCTGGCGGCTGACACACCTGAACTTTGGCGGCCAGCCATCGGTGCCATGAATGAATTCCTGGAACAGGTGCGCTCTTGGGTTGCTGACAACCCGGAGGCCATTGCCACAGACCTGGTTACCTCATCGCGGGTGATCAGCCTGCTACTCACTTTGGCGGCCACTGGTACGCAAGGCCGCCTGGAATTGATGCAGCCAAAGGGTGAAACGGGTCAGGAAACGCGCAAGCTGATCGATGAGGACTACTTGCCAAAGTCGGGGGATATGCGCCGAAAAGCGATTGAAATTGCCCGTGAGTACCTGACTGCCGAAGCATTCAAATCCCTGCGCGAACCGATCCAGTATGAAATTCTTCCGCTACTGGAATCCCTGGATGACCAGAAAGATCCTGACCGTTTTATGGCTTATCGCATCATTCAGATTGGGAATATCTATGAGCGCCTCTATGGTCTGCGGTTGCGAACTGAAGACCCAATACTGCTGGGGCTGGCTGGTAAACGCGGATTGCTGCGAGAAATCTACGACCGCAAGTACTTACGTTTTGGTACGTCAGGTGTGCGTGGACGCTGGGGAAACGACTTTACCGAAAGGCGCTCGCGCCAGGTGGTGCAGGCAATCTGCGATTTTTTGAACAACGACAATGTACCCGCCTTTGTTGGGGCTGAAGACCTTTCTGGCCGCAAAGTGATCTGCGGGCATGACACCCGCCGTTATTCTGACGTGGTGACTAATTGGGTGGCCGAAACTTGCCTGGCGAACGGTTTTACGGTAGAAATGGCAGACCGCGATGTTCCTACGCCAGCACTGGTATTTTACGAAACGGATGCGCTCGCACCTGAGGAGGTGGCCGGGCTGATTATTTGTACCGCCAGCCATAACCCGCCTGAATGGCAGGGAATAAAATTCAACCCACGCCTGGGTTATCCCGCGCCAACCAACGTCACCGATTTTATTGCCTTCCGCATCAACGAACTGCAATTGTTGGATGAGGATGGGCGCAGTGCTGATTTGGAAAATGCGCGCTCCCGCGGGTTATTGACAGGTTTTGACCCGCTTGACAAGTATGTGCGCTGGATCCAAAACAATGGCAATGATAACGCCCGAATTCCGATCGATTTTGACCGCATCCGGGCATTCTTCGCGGATAAGCACATTGTCATTGATGAAATGCACGGTGCTTCCCGTGGGTACCTTACACGGCTGCTCGGCGAGGCCGGCGTGCGCCATACTGTCATCCATGCTAATGTCGACCCTGACCTGGGCGGTCAGGATTATGCCAACCCTGAGGAGCCCTTTATTAACGTGTTGAAGCAAACTGTTTCAGCATCCGATGCCTGGTGCGGTATGGGAATGGATACGGACGCAGATCGTTTTGGCATTGTGGATAAGGGTGGCATTTACATGCGCCCCAACCAAATTCTACCCATGCTGATTTACTATCTAGGGGTCGAGCGCGGATTTACCGGGCGTGTCATTGCGACACAAACGGGTTCACCGCTTATTGAACCGATTGCGGGCAAGATCAAAGGAAATGAAGCTTATAAACCGGCTAAAGGTGTTTTGCCGGGCTATATCGGCCAACGAATTTACAAACCCCGTATTGGTGACATTTCCACACGGGCATTGGACCATGCTTTTGCTGTACCGGTAGGAATCAAGTACATTGAGGAAATTCGCCGCGTTGACGCTTCGTATAATATGCTCAAAAAACTTCCAGATAACTGGCGCGATCAGATCCTGATCGGTGGGGAGGAGTCTTCCGGCCTTACCACACGCGGCCACGTGACGGATAAAGACGGACCCTGGGCAAACCTACTTATTCTGGATATGCTCGCTTATTACGGCACCCGTAAGGATCATCCGTTGACGACTTTCACTGCTATATGGGAAGACATGGTCAAAAAGCCAGGCCTCTGGGCAACGTTTGGGACCACTAAGGACCCAACCTCAAACGCTGGGCGCTCCGATGTGGACGCGCCATTGGAGGCCAAAGAAGCTTTTATCGATTACTATCTTGATCTGGTCTTGACAGCCAAACCAGAGGAACTCAAAGTTGCAGGCCTTAAGATAGAATACCTGGGCGGAATCCGCTATGAGTTGGTGGAAATGCAGCTAAGCGATGCAAGAGGCGACAACCATTACTATCTGCGAATTCGAGCATCGGGTACGGAACCCATTAATCGCATTTACATTGAATCGGCAGACCATGAAACTGGAATTCGCATGATGAATGAGGCTTTACAGCGGCTTGAACTGCTAACCATGGATTGCCTGAAGAAAGCCAAATCGCCCTGGCACCTGGTGGATATGCTCTGCCAGACCTCGCTGACACCCGCCATCCTTGCTGTTGTACAAAGTTTGATAGAAGAAAAAAGCTGGGATCTGACGGATATTCTCAACAAGATTCAACAAATGACGTTTAATTTGGAAAAGCGAAATCGCAAGGTTATCGGTAAATGGTACGCTGCTTTGCAGGCAGACTAAGGATATTCTGTGAAACAGGAGGGCAGGTGCAACACCTGCCCTTTTAATTTAGGAGGGTTTGTATATTGCAATTTGTTATTTTCCAGGACATGGAAAAATAAATATCATATAATTCAGTTATACTTATTGACTGATTTGTGACGACACGATAAAGAATAAATTCCCGTGCCCATGCAATAGGTAATATCAAATACTTTCCGTCAACCAAGCGCTCGAAAAGCGAATCGTGACACCAATTAGGAGAGAGATGCAAATAGTTACTGATAGCGGTTCAGACCTCACCTTTGAAGAGGCTAAGAAAATTAATGTCCACATGCTTCCATTGAAGGTTGACCTTGACGGGAAATCTTACAGGAGCGGCTTGGATATTTCCCCAGATCAGTTTTATGACCTGATGGAAAAAGCTGCAGGCATGCCTGTTACTTCAACCCCCTCGGTTGGTGAATTTGCTGAACTTTATCGCGAATTAGCCAAGACCGATCCTGAGATTTTGTCCATCCATATTTCCAGCGGCCTCAGCGGCACCAGCAACGCGGCGGTTCAAGCAGCCAAATTGGTACCCGAGGCCCAAATCACCATTTTGGACACGCTTACACTTTCCGCTGGTACGGGCTGGCAAGTATTGGCGGCAGTAAAAATGCGTGATGCTGGTGCCAAATTGCCTGAGGTCCTTGAAAAACTTCGCCAAATCCAGGCAGTCACCAAGACCTATTTCAGCCTGCCCACACTCAAATACCTGATCGCAGGAGGCCGGATCGGCCACCTGAAAGGCCTGCTGGCATCCTTGCTGGGAATTCTCCCGGTCATTTGGGTCAGCAACGTAGACGGGAAATACTACGATGTTGCCAAGAAGCGCACATTCATTAAAGCCATTGAGGAGATTCCCAGCCTCATCCTCAAAGACCATCCCGCGGGAAGCCTTCTTCAAGCCCAAATCTGCCATGCCTCCTACCCGGAAGGGGCAAGAATGGTAAAGGAAGCTCTCAGTAAGGTCTTTAAACTTGAGTTTTTACCAGATGTAAATCTTGGGACGGCATTAGGCGCTCACACAGGCCGTGGACTCACTGGTGTGATAGTAGCCAGGAAAGACCAACTGCCCTCAATATCTTAGCTAAAAACAAACGGCTTCCTTTTCAGAGGAAGTCGTTTTTGATTAACCTCATGTTGTCTGGTGTGCTAAAATGGCATTCAAATTGTTGTTGAGATAAAGAGGTCTCTATGGGCGCCAGTGTCACTGAAATTACCCTATTACAGGCTGTCATCCGTCTGGTCATAGCCATGCTTCTTGGTGGAATTATTGGTTACAACCGTGAAATGGATTCCCAACCGGCAGGTTTGCGCACGCATATGATTCTGGTTGGTGGGGCTTGCCTGGCCATGATTCTCTCTGTCAATATGGGCGTGGCTGCCAATTCAGACCCAGCCCGATTGGCCGCCCAGGTGATTACCGGTATTGGTTTTTTAGGCGCAGGCACAATCTTGCGTTACGGGCTTAATGTTAGAGGATTAACTTCTGCCTCAACAATCTGGTCTATGGCTATTGTGGGACTGGCAGTTGGTTATGGGCAGATTTGGATCAGTGTTGTGACTACAACACTGATTTTTATCGCGTTGACCCTCGTAAATGCCATTGAAAAGAAATTTGTTCCAGCAAGAACCTTACATATGATTACAATCGATGCGGTTGACAAACCCGGGGTGGTTGAGGCTATTCGTGCTGAACTAAATCAGCTGACCGATAGAACCCGCACCTTCGATTTGCGCAAAAGCCTTAAGGAGGGTCATATCCGTATCCGCATCACTGCTATGACAGGCAAAGACGATACCATGGAAACATTTGCTGCCAACCTCTCGGCTGTCAAAGGCGTTCGAGCCCTGCGCATCGAGTAAGCTGACCCCAAAGCTTGGGGTATACTCTTTTCAATGCCAACATTTTTGAATGTCCTTTACGACCAGGATCTGAACTTCCTTGAGACGCTGGAGGAGTTCTGGGGCATATCAGTCCGTGGAAAAGATGCACGTGCCAAAGCTGAAGCCCTGGTGCTTGTTTTGGATGACGCCCTGCTGATTCGCGAACAATTGGCTTCTTTGCCTCCGCAGGTGGAAGCGGCATTACAGGACCTGAAGAATCAAGGAAACAAAACCCCTTGGACGGCTTGGACGCGCGACTACGGTGCTCTGCGCCCCATGGGGCCAGGCAAACGCAAACGTGAAAAACCAGGTGTGTTCCCGGTTTCAACCACGGAATACCTTTGGTACCGGGGTTTGATAGGGCGAATTTTCCTTAAAGAGGATGAAACCCTCACTGAATTTACTTTTTTACCTGAGGAGGTTGCCCAGGAATTACCAGGCAATCACCCCACAGAAAAGCCCGGCTTTCAACTGCGAGCTTTGGAAAACGCTCCCTCGGTAGAGACTTCTTACGAAAGCCGCATTCTTGATGACCTCTGCACCTTACTGGCCAGCTTACGCCGGCCGGAAAAGGAACACGCCTTGCTCGCGGCGAACCCATCCGCACTTTATTGGCAAGTTTTGGAAGGCCTGGCACAATCTGTTGGTTTAATGAGCGGACAGGTTCCAGCAGAAATTGCTCGTAATTTTCTGGAACTGCCCAGGGGTGAAGCCCTGCGTTGGCTGGTACAGTCCTGGATGGTCTCCACAGCTTTTGATGAATTGAAGTTTCACCCGGATTGGCGCCTGGAAGGTACCTGGCAGCATGACC
>DATIUL010000136.1:0-1643 GCA_035466865.1 Anaerolineaceae bacterium
GAAATGCTGACCACTATGAACGCCGGTTTTGTGGAAGGTGGGCAATCGGCTTTCATCGTGGCGCCTTCCGCCCATGCTGAAATTGAAAGCCGCATCGTCATCCCTGAAGAACAAAAGCGCATCGAGGCTGGCATGGCAGCACTGGCCGACAAAACCTATGTACCTGGCGCCACGGTGCGGGTGAGCGGGGGTTTCCATCGGCCACCATTGGTTCGCAGACCCGGTTCGGAGTTGCTGGAAGCAGCAGTTCTAAAGGCCGCTGACCTAATGGACATAAAGATAGAGTTTTCTATGAGTGGGGCGGCTTCGGATGGCAACAACCTTTCTGGCTTTGGCATCCCGGTGATAGATGGCATGGGGCCGGTTGGTGGTCGTGAGCATAGCCACGACGAGTATCTGGTGCTTGAAACGCTGTATGAACGCACCGAACTTTTAGCACTCTCGTTGTTAGCGTTAGTTGAAATCAAATCTGGAGTCTCCAATGGCCGCGCATAAAAAGAAAACCTGCCTGGAAAAACTGCCCATTGGTGTTTTTGATGCTGGCCCTGGCGGTCTTTCGGTTGTGAAATACATGATGACTTTATTACCGGAAGAAGATGTGCTCTATCTGGGAGATACGGCTCGGCAGCCGTATGGACCCCAAACGACTGAAAAAGTACGCAGTAATACCCTTGAATGCTGCAGATGGATGGTCAGACAAGGGGTTAAGGCAATCCTGATTGGTTGCAACACAGCTTCCGTGGCAGCTTTGGATGCGGTCCATGAAGAAATTCCGCAAATTCCTATACTAGGCATGATTGAGCCGGGTGTTAGAGCAGCTCTTAGGGAACCTGGATCACAAAAAATCGGTGTTTGGGGAACTGAGCTGACTGTGAATTCGCATGCTTACAAACAAAAACTTGAAGGTCTTAACCCAAAAGTCGAAGTTATTGAATCAGTACCGGTCGCCTTATTGCGACTGGCAGAAAAAGGGCGGATCCAGGATAAAGTTCAGATAAAATTGCTTGTTGAGGAGTATTTGGAGCCTTTCCAAGGTTTTGGTATGGACTCACTTATTTTTGGCTGTACCGACCTTACCTGCGTGAGGGAGGAAACAGAATCAGTTCTGGGTAACGATGTGACCATTATTGACCCAGCCGAAGAAGTTGTGATCGAAATCAGAGACTGGTTAAGGGCCCAGACATGCTTGAACCAGCAGGAATCCACCAAACGCGATTACCGAATTTGCATCACCGGTAATGACACCCAAAATTTTTCCTCCTTTACACAAGCGTTTTTAGGTATAGAATTAAGTTCAGTTGAACAGGTGGATATAAATTACCAAGAACCGAAACCTGTGAAGGGAGGAACAGTGTTTATGGAATCAAAGCTGAAAGTCGATTCTCTGCAACAAAGGGTCTATGACCGTTTAAAGACCAACATTCTAACCAATAAATATGCACCTGGAATGGCAATGAATATTGATCAATTGGCCGGTGACCTTGGCGTAAGCCAAACCCCAGTACGCGAGGCTCTGGCTATGCTTAAGCATGATGGCCTGGTAGTTACCGATTATTACAAAACGCCGATTGTTTCTATGATTGAAGAGGATGACGTTAGCGAGGTGTATGAAGTCCGAAAGATGCTGGAAGGCTATGCCATCC
>DATIUL010000137.1:0-7693 GCA_035466865.1 Anaerolineaceae bacterium
TTATTATATCCGAATGTTAAAGAATGTGTGTTAAAGAATCCGACTTTAATTAAAATATCGGCGAGACTTTCTTTTATATCTGCACTTAGGCTTCTGGCATGTTAGAATTTAGCATCTAAGAATTATGGACAAATTGATTAAATGCAGCATCCACAGTATCCGTGTTTCAATGACCAGTGACGACCGGATTGTCGTTCTAAAGCAGGAAGACAAGGAACGTTTTCTGCCTATTTGGATAGGCAAATTTGAAACGTCCAATCTGACTCTGATCCTCGAAAAGACCGCTGTTGCCCGCCCGATGACTCACGATTTAATGGCGACCCTGATTGAACGCTTGGGGGCTTCGCTTTTGCGTGTAGAGATTGTTGCTCTCGTTGAGGATACCTATATGGCCAACCTGGTGGTTCGTAAAGAAAACCAGGTACAGGTGATTGATTGCCGGCCTTCCGATGCCATAACGCTGGCCATCCGCGAGGACGCTCCCATCTTCATCGCTGAATCCATCCTTGATACCGTGGGAATTGAACCTGAAATTGACCGCAAAGAAGCCGAACTAAGTGAAACAGAACCGGATATTTCAGTCTTTAAAGATTTTTTTGACACCCTTGAAGATGCGGATTCAGATAAAGATAAACCCAAGGATTGAACTCCTGATGGAGACCCTATGACCGAAAATTATCCAGTGGAAGTCAACCAGGCTGAGCCCTCCAACGCGCAACTTTACGATCGCGAGATGGAAGAAGCTGTCATCGGCGCCGTTATGATCAACCCGGATGTTTACATTGATCTTGCCCCGCTCATTCGCCCGGAAGACTTTTACATCAATCGGCATCAATGGATCTGGCAAGCCCTTACGGATCTTTTCCAGGAAAACCAAAGTTTTGATGTCTTGACTGTGCGCCAAAAATTGGATTCCCAGGGGCACCTTGAAGATGTGGGTGGTGTGGAATACCTGATTAGCCTCAGCAATGTGGTGCCTTCTTCATTGCACGCTGTTTCGTATGCCCGCAATCTGTCAGCACTGTCAGCACGTCGGCGCTTATTGAGCGCGGCCAACGACATTGCCCGCCTCTCTTATCGCATGGATTACAACGTCGAAACTGTTTTGGGTGAGTCCGAAAAAGCTGTCTTCAGTGTCAGTCAGGACCGTTACGCTCGCGATATTCTTCCGATCAAGAAAGTTGTTCAGGATTATCTTAACCGGCTGGGCGAAGTTTCCAATAGCCCGGAAGGGGTAAGTGGTCTCAAAACCGGCCTATCCTCGCTGGATACTGTTTTGGATGGACTGCAAAAATCTGATTTTCTGATTGTTGCTGGCCGGCCTGGTATGGGTAAATCTGGGTTCTTAATTGGCATTGCCAAGTACGTTGGGCTCCAACTTAAACGCAGTGTGGCAATGTTTACGCTTGAAATGTCTGCCGAACAACTGCTGCAACGCATGGTCGCCCAGGAAACCGAAATTGATTCCCAAAAATTACGCTCAGCGAAGCTTGATGACAAGGAAATGGAACTGGCAGTCCACTCACTTTCCGTACTCAACGATGCCAGGATATTTATCGATGACACACCAGCCATTACACCTCTGCAAATCCGTTCCAAATGCCGCCGTTTGCAGATGGAGGAGGGGCTGGATCTGGTGATAGTTGACTATTTGCAGTTGATGGCCAGCGATGTGCGCACCGAAAATCGTGTGCAGGAAGTTTCCTACATCAGCCGTTACCTTAAAGTTCTGGCCCGTGAATTGAATGTGCCTGTATTGGCCGCTGCCCAGCTTTCCCGAGCTGTGGAACAGCGTACAGACAAACAGCCAGTACTGTCAGATCTGCGTGAGTCCGGTTCACTGGAACAGGATGCCGATATTGTCATGTTTATCAACCGGCCCGAACAGATGAATGAGAATAGTCCCACCCACAACGTCGCCAAACTGGCTGTTGCAAAACACCGCAACGGTCCCACTCATAGCGGCATCGAGTTGATCTTTATCGAAAAATTGGCCATGTTCAGGGATGCTTATAAAGGGCCCCCTAAAGGATGAGCGAACTCAAAGGTTTTGCGTTCGAAAAAGATATCTGCCTGTCCTTACCGTTCGATTTTATTGAACGTTGCAAGGAATACGGCCTGAATGCCGACTCCATCCTGGCATTATTGAGGACTTGGAAGGATCTTGAGGATACTGAATATCTGGAGCTATCCCAACTGGATTGGCTGCTTCCAGAGACCCTGCAGGATCTTCTCAAGGCTGGTTTTTTGCTGCAATACACTTCCGATGCACCTGCAGGGATATTATTGCTTCCTGGAACGCCTTCGGGCCGGAATCACCTGGAAAAACTGAAGAATAAATTAATAACTCAAAAAGAATTAAAGCCTTCCTCAACGACAACCAGGGTGCGGCCTAACCTTTTCAAACTTTATGAAGATAATATTGGTCCACTGACCCCCATGGTTTCCGAGCTACTTCAGGAAGATGCCCGCGAGTTTCCTGCCGAGTGGTTTGAAGATGCCATCAAAGAAGCCCTCAGCCATAATGCCCGCAAATGGAGTTACGTCCGCGCCATTCTGAAGAATTGGAAAGAAAACGGACGGGAGAAAATGAATGAAAAAGATAGCCACGGTCTCGAAAAATTTAAAGAACTCTATCGCAACCAACAAGATAACACTCCCGGCGGAAAACCTTGAAGTCGAAGAGCCGTTGGGGCTGCGTTCTGATGTAGCCATCGGTGACCCCAATTGCCCATTCTGCCACGGCCTGGGTTTCGTTAGTGTGGATGTACCTTTTTCTGACCCTCGCTTTGGAAAACTACTGGTTTGCACTTGCCGCGCGCTCGACGCGGATCTTTCTGACAGGGATGAACTGCTCAGCAAAAGCAATTTAGGCGCTCTGCAATCTTACACTTTTGATACTTTCCACCCCCGCGGGCGTGTTGGCATGGGTGAAATGCAGGCCAATTCGCTGGAACAAGCATATAATTTGGCCCGCAATTTTGCTCAAACCCTTAGAGGGTGGATCCTTATTAGCGGCAGATATGGATGCGGCAAAACGCATTTGGCTGCAGCTATTGCCAACGAGGCTCTCAGAAACGGCACGCCCACCCTATTCCTGACCGTACCCGATTTACTTGATTGGTTGCGTGCCAGTTATTCATCCACTTCCGAGAGCTTTGAGGAACGTTTCGATGAGATTCGGAACTGCCCACTCCTGGTGTTGGACGATTTTGGCACTCAAAATGCCACCCCCTGGGCCCAGGAAAAACTTTTTCAGATCATTAACCACCGCTATATCAACCGCCTGCCAACCGTTGTCACCAGTAACCTGGACCTGGACGGATTTGAAGGCCGGATTCGTTCCCGATTGATGGACCCTGAAGTGGTCATCAAGGCAGAAATCAACGCCCCCGACTATCGCAATCCAACTGACGAAGTTGGCCACCTGGAGCTTTCCAGCCTGGCGATGCACGGGAAATTACGCTTCGATAACTTCGAACTCCGCCGTGATGAAGGCTTGTTGCGTGAAGAATTGGCAGCCATCGTCGAGGCTAAGAAGATTGCCGAAGCCTATGCTTCCCATCCCGAAGGCTGGTTGGTCTTTGTTGGCCCGTACGGGTCCGGAAAAACGCACCTGGCCGCTGCCATTGGTAATTACCAGGCCGCGCTCGGCAACCCGCCCCTTATGGTTAGTGTGCCGGACTTATTGGACCATCTGCGTGCCAGTTTTAACCCCAATAGCCAGGTGAGCCTGGATCAGCGTTTTGAGGAAATCAAGAATGCCCGTATCCTCATCCTTGATGACCTGGGCACGCATTCTGCTACGCCCTGGGCAAGGGAAAAACTGTATCAGCTCTTCAATTACCGTTATGTTGCCGAATTGCCCACAGTCATCACAAGTTCCCTCACCCCCGACGAGTTGGACCCGCGCATCCACAGCCGCCTGGTGGATACCCGTCTGACCCGCTTTGTAACCCTGGCAACACCCGCCTATACCGGTAAAAAAGGCAAGCAAGCTCGCACTAAGTGAGGATAGCCCGCCTCTCACAATTAATTTGCCGATCGTCTTTGTGATATGATATCGGCGCTTTGAAAACTCGACCTATGAAAAGGTAGTCCGCATGACTGAACAAAAAGAAGTAAAAATTATTCGTGAAATGCCTAACAGCTTCAATCTTCCTGCCCGTCTAAAGCGGCTGGCTGACCTGGCCCACAATCTATGGTGGGTGATGAATCCTGAAGCTGCCCGTTTATTTAAAGATATCGACTTTTTATCCTGGGAACAGTCCAATCATAACCCAGTGGTTTTCTTGCGAAATGTGCCGCATGAGATCCTAATCGCTGCTACCAAGGATCGATACTTCCTTGATTTTTACGACCGCATTATCCAGCAGTTCGATGCCTATATGCGTGCTCCAAAAACCTGGTATTCCGAGACCTACCCGGATCTGGCGCGCAAGCAGATTGCTTACTTCTCATTTGAATATGGTTTGCATGAATCCTTGATGGTTTACGCGGGTGGTTTGGGGGTGCTCTCTGGCGATCACCTCAAGGAAGCCAGTGACCTTGGGCTTCCGCTAACCGCAGTTGGCTTCCTCTACACTTATGGTTATTTTTCCCAGAAAATTACTGAAGATGGCTGGCAGGAAGCTCGCAATGTTGAAATCAATTTCAATGATATTCCTTTGATTGCCCTTTACGATGAAAATCATGAACCTCTCAAGGTGTCCATTGAATTACCGGGCCGAACTTGTTATGCACGCCTCTACGAGCTAAACGTTGGCCGGGTAAAGTTGGTTTTGTTGCAGACAAATATCCCGGAAAACAGTCCCCAGGACCGCCAACTCACGGATAAGCTCTACATCAGCGATCTCGACCTGCGCATTTCACAGGAAATTTTGCTTGGCATCGGTGGCAAGCGCGCGTTGGAACTTCTCGGCTATAAACCCGATATCTACCATATGAACGAAGGGCATTCCGCCTTCCTCACCCTGGAACGCATCCGAACACTCATGGTTGGGGGCAAAACCCTCGAAGAAGCCAAGTCCATTGTGCAGCAAACCAGTGTTTTCACAACACATACCCCAGTTCCGGCTGGAAACGATGTCTTCCCGCTCTGGCTGATCGATAAGTATTTTGTCAACTATACGGCACAAATTGGCATGAACCGCGATGAATTCGTTAATTTAGCCAGGATTGTGCCCGAATGGGGTGGGGAAGCCTTCTCGATGCCGGTGCTGGCGCTGAGGCTTGCCAACTACGCCAATGGCGTCTCCAAACTGCACGGGGATGTTTCCCGCCACATGTGGCAAAGCCTTTGGCCCGACCGCAAGGTGGAAGATGTGCCGATTACTTCCATTACCAATGGCGTGCATACCGGCACCTGGATCGCCAGGCGACTTTCAAACCTCTACACAAAATATTGGGGGCCTAATTGGGTAAATCAAATTGATGATCAGGCATTGTGGGATCGCATCGAAGAAATTCCTGATGAAGATATCTGGAAAATTCGTGTGCACCTTAAGCGCAAGATGCAGGCTTATATGGTGGCCCGTGCCCGTGAAGAATGGCTGCACCAGGGTGTGCATCCCGTTCAGACAGTGGCCAGCGGGGTGCTGTTGGACCCTTATCGCCTGACCATCGGGTTTGCCCGGCGCTTTGCTACTTACAAGCGAGCCAACTTGCTCTTTAGGGATTATGACCGCCTTCTTCGCATTGTTACCAACGCCCGCATGCCTGTGCAGGTTGTTTTTGCCGGCAAGGCTCATCCCGCGGATGAACCAGGTAAGTTGCTGATTCAAGAAGTCTACCGACGTGTAAAAGATGCCCGCAATGGCGGCCGTCTGGTATTCCTCGATGACTATGATATGAACATGGCGCGCTATCTGACCCAAGGGGTAGACGTTTGGTTGAATACACCCCGCCGCCCGCGTGAGGCTTCCGGAACCAGCGGTGAAAAAGCCGCTCTGAATGGCACGCTCAACTTCTCAGTTCTGGACGGCTGGTGGGCCGAAGGTTACAACGGCAAGAATGGCTGGGCAATTGGCGATAATACTGAATATGCCAACCCCGACGCCCAGGATGACGCTGATTCCAAGAGTCTTTACGATACACTCGAAAACGAGATTGTGCCGCTTTATTACACCATGCGTTCGGCTGACGGCCTGCCCGCAGATTGGATCCAACGTGTCAAGGAATGCATCCGCAGCTGCAGCCCTGCCTTCTCGATGACCCGCATGGTCAAAGAGTATATGGGCAAGCTCTACGAGCCTGCCATCCGTTCATCTACGGACAAGGGATAATCAGATTTCATGTTGTCATCACTCTATTTTCCGACCCTGCCAGCTGCCTGGCTGATTGCCCTGGGTATTTTTATCATCCGGGTCATTTCAATTGCCATGGATATGCTGCGTTTCCTGCTTGGTTTGCGTGGTAAAACCACCATCGCCTGGGTTTTGGGCTTTGTTGAAACCGTTATGTTTGTTTATAGCATGGGCTGGGTGTTGAAAGACACCTCAAACGTGTTGAATGTGATCGCCTACTGCGCTGGTTTTGCCACAGGCAATACCCTTGGGATTTGGCTGGAAAAGAAGTTGGCGATTGGGTTTAGCCATATCACCCTCATCAGCAAACTGATGGATGTACAGCTTACTGAAGCCCTCCGCGCTGAAGATTACGCGGTCACTGAAATTACTGCCCGCGGCAAAGATGGCGATGTGGCCATGCTTAACATGACAGTCCGCCGTAAGGATGTGAAATGCATCGAGGACCTGGCAAAAAGCATTGACCCGGATGTGTTTATTACCTCAGAAGATATTTCGCCAATTTCCTCTGGTTATTGGGGCACGGCCAGTTACAGGAATTAGATGCAGACCGATACTCCAAGACAGGCACTTATCTTTGATTTTGACGGATTGATTGTTGATACCGAATCCATCGGGGTTAAGGTGTTTGAAAATGCCTTTTCCAAGGTTGGACTAAGCTTCGATTTAGATGGGTTTGTGAAGCTGGTCGGCCTGGCCACCGGCGGGGATTATGACCCCTGGACGATTTACGCGAACCACACGGGCAAATACAGCCCTGAGGAAGTACGTCAACGTTACAGCATGAAAGTGGATGAAGCCGTCAGGAAGGCAAAACCCCTTGAAGGCGTCGTGGAACTGATTAATGACGCCAAGTCCAAAGGCTTGCTGTTGGCGGTGGGCTCCAGTTCCCCCAAAAGCTGGGTTCTCCCCAAGCTGGAGCACTTCGGAATTCTGGACAAATTTGACACCATTGTCACCTGTGACGATGTGGCTGCAGGTAAGCCTAGCCCGGATATTTTCCTGAAAGTCTTGGAACGCTTACAGGTGGAGCCGCAGAACGCCCTGGTGCTGGAAGATTCCACAAACGGCACCATCGCTGCCAACCGCGCTGGTATTCGGGTTGTAGTCGTGCCCAACGCCATCACCAGCCGCGAAGACCACCACCGGGCAGACTTTATCCTGCCCAGCCTGAAGCAGTTGCAGCTTGCGGATTACTTCCAATTGAACTAACACATAATTTTCAAGTTAGTGCTAGTGGCAGTATAACCAGGCACCTGCAACTGAAAGCTTTACCACTCCACCTTGAGCTGTATGTTTTATAATTCAGACAATCAAGTTACAGGGAGAGTGCTATGCCTACATCTGACGAATTCTTTTTTGGCCGTGAGTATGACCTGCAAACCAAA
>DATIUL010000138.1:0-2122 GCA_035466865.1 Anaerolineaceae bacterium
ATCTATGCTGAGGGGATAGCCTCTGTGGAAGGTATTGATACAGCGATGAAACTGGGCGCCAGCCACCCGATGGGACCGCTTGAATTGGGTGACCTGATTGGCCTGGATGTCTGCCTGGCAATAATGGACGTGCTTGAAGAAGAAACTGGTGATACAAAATACCGTGCCCATCCCTTACTGCGCAAAATGGTACGCGGAGGCCGTCTTGGCCGAAAGTCAGGTTCTGGTTTTTACACCTACTAACCAATTATTTAAACTATTAACAAAATAGAGCGTCACAAGGCGCTCTATTGTGTTTCCAAATCCGGAAGTTAGCAGTCTCAGACGGCCATATCTTTCAGGTTCGGGCTGATGTGCAGTTCAGCACCCGTGTTTTGTTTGATCTCATCGATTGAATACTCAGGATTACGTTCAACAAGCAAAAAGCCTTCCTGCGAAACTTCGATGACGCCCATTTCAGTAACAATTAAATCCACTTCCTTGACGGCTGTCAGCGGTAGATCGCACTTTTCAACCAATTTTGGAGACCCTTTGGCGGTGTGTTCCATGGCCACAATTACTTTTTTGGCCCCGCTCAGCAGGTCCATCGCTCCACCCATTCCCGGCACCATCTTACCTGGAATCATGTAATTGGCGATGTCTCCATTTTCAGCCACCTGCAAAGCACCCAATACGGTTACATCCACATGCCCGCCGCGAATGATGCCAAAGGACATTGCGGAATCAATAAATGCGCCGCCGGGTAGAATGGTAGCTGGGATTGCCCCTGCGTTAGTGATGGCCGGGTCCACATTTTCTGGGTCTGGGGCTGGGCCAAGCCTGATGCAACCATTTTCTGATTGGAAGATGACCTCTTTTTCTGCAGGGACGAAATTGGCAACCAAAGTTGGCAAACCAATACCCAGGTTTACCAGGTCTCCCTGTTGAAATTCCAAAGCTACCCGTTGGGCGATAAATTCCTGGACAGCCTGTTTATCCATCATAGTGCGCCTCCATCAACTATGTATTTGACGAAAACACCGGGCACCACCACTTGATCAGGGTCTATAAAACCCTCCCTGATGATTTCCTTAGCCTCGACAATACTAATTCTTGCTGCCGCTCCCATATAAACGTTGAAGTTGCGTGTGGCTCCGTGAAAGCTCATATTGCCTTTGGTATCCACCTTGTGGGCAAATAATAAAGCCACATCCGCCCGTAATGGTGTTTCGAGCAGATAGTCTTCACCGTCAATATGAACGATTTGCTTGCCTTTAGCCACTTCCGTACCCAGGCCGGTTTTGGTGAGTACACCTCCCAGGCCAAAGCCTCCCGCGCGCACGCGTTCAATCAAAGTTCCCTGCGGCACCAGTTCCACTTCGGTTTCACCTTCCAACATTTGACGGCCGGTTTCTTTATTGGTTCCGATATGCGAGGCGATGACTTTCTTGAATTGCTTGGCAACCACCAACTTGCCCACACCGCGGTCAATGAAAGCAGTGTCATTACAAATCAAGGTGAGGTCCTTTGTGCCTTTGGCAACCAGGGCATCGATTAGCTTTTCGGGGGTGCCAACACCCAGAAAACCGCCCACCATCAAGGTATCCCCATCTTTAATTTTATCTACAGCTTCGTCGAGACTGATAATTTTGTTCATTTCACTCCATGCTGCCGTTGGTAAATGTTGATGTTTTTATAAATGAAATTAATGCTGTAATTCCTGACGTTTTGCCAGTTCCTCGCAGATAAAGCTGGCCACGTCGTCCGCAAATTTTCCTGGACCAAAACCAGCATCCGCGCCGATTTCCTTAGCCAGTTCATGGCTGATGCGTGGGCCACCGATCAGTAACAAAAAACGATGCCTCAACCCTTCAGCTTCAAGCAACTCAACAAGTTCAGTCAGATTGTCGATATGCACATTCTTCTGCGTGACAGTCTGTGAAACAAGCAACACATCAGCATCGAATTCCACAGCTTTTCGAATGAAGTCTTCGTTGTTTACCTGGCTGCCCATGTTTAAAGCTTCAATCATCCTGTAACGTTCCAGCCCATAGTGCCCGGCGAAACCTTTCATGTTCATGATGGCATCAATACCCACTGTATGGGCATCCGTGCCGGTGCTGGCACCGAGAACGCGCAATTT
>DATIUL010000139.1:0-4608 GCA_035466865.1 Anaerolineaceae bacterium
ACTTCTTTGTGGCTGTGCTGGCTGGCGGCGGTGCATGGCTGGCGCTGCGTGGGTTGGTGAGCATCGGTACGATTGCCACCTTCATTAATTACGGGCAGAATTTTGTTTCGCCATTGCGCAAGATTGCCAACCTGTACAATAGCGTCCAGGCCGCGCTGGCCGGAGCTGAACGTGTGTTTGAGATTGTGGATACCGCGCCTGAAACCGAAGACGTGCCGGAGCCGCTGCCTTTTGACGAAGTGAATGGAGATGTCAGCTTCAGGCACGTCACTTTTGGGTATGACCCCGCCCATCCGGTGATTAAAGATTTCAATCTGGATGTGAAGGCCGGGCAAACCATCGCCCTGGTTGGCCCGACGGGTGCCGGCAAAACCACCATCACCAACCTGCTGACGCGCTTTTACGAAATCCAGGAAGGCCAAATTACGATTGATGGCAAGGATATTTACCAATTGCGCAAGTCGGACCTGCGCAGGCAGTTGGGCTTGGTGCTGCAGGACACCTTTATGTTTGCCGAGAGCGTTTTGGATAATATTCGTTTTGGCCGCCTGGAAGCCAGCGATGCCGAATGTGAAGAACCGGCCCGCCAAACCGAGGCGGACCCGTTCATCCAGCGCTTCCCAGCTGGTTACCAAACGCTCCTCACCGAAAGGGCCAGCAATATTTCGCTGGGGCAGCGCCAGTTACTCTCCATCACCCGCGCAATACTGGCGGACCCGAAGATTCTCATCCTGGATGAAGCCACTTCATCGGTGGATACCCGCACTGAAGCGCGCATTCAGGCTGCCCTGCTCAAGTTGATGAAAGGCCGCACCAGTTTTGTGATTGCCCATCGGCTTTCCACCATCCGCGATGCCGACCTGGTGGTGGTGATCAATCGCGGGCAGATTGTGGAAACCGGCACGCATGATGAACTGCTGGCAATGCAGGGTTTTTACCATCATTTGTACGTCAGCCAGTTTAAGGGGCAACAGATTTAAGGCTGTTTTAGATGTTTGCTGAGGTTTCGTCTCTAACCGTTATGGTACCCTTGCGGCAAGAATTGCTTAACTATCCGAACCCGGCTCCACAGTTTTAATGGCTTTTGCCTTGTTCACGAAATTACGCGGGCGATCTTTCACCATGCTGAAAAGGACCACAGACACCAGGGTCATGGCTGTTGCCAGCCAGAACATGAAATTGAAGCCTAATTTCTCAACAATCAAGCCGCCGCTCACCGAAACAACAATGAGCACAACACCGGTCATCGTCCGCGCCAAACCCAAATAAATTGGCCGCAGGCTTTCCTCGCCCAGTTCCATCACCAGCATCATATCGCCCATGTTCAATGCCGCGCCGTAGATGCCCTGCAGGATGAACACGACGTAAAACACCCAGATGTTAGGCGATAAGACTGTGAGCGCCAGGCTGGCCGCCAGGCAGATAAGACTGAAAACGACGATTCTTTTTGGTCCGATTTTGTCGGTGAGGCCGCCCAGGTAGGCATAGCCTACGATGCCCGTAAAGAAAATGATGCCACTGAAAACTGCCGCCTGGCTATCCCCCAAGCCAAAGCGCCGGATGCCATAGACGGCCAAAAAGGTTGTAGCCGTGCCCCCCAAAAGGGAAATCGAACGCGCCACCATATAGAGCACAAAATTTTTATCCCGCTTTAAGATTTTTTTGAACATTGGGATGTCCAAAATTTTCTGTTTGATTTCCGGTTCCTTCCAATTCTCAGGCTCCGGCTCGCGGGTTTTCGAGATCAGGTAAAAGGAGATCCATTGGGCCACAATTGCGATGCTGAAGGCGATGGCGTAGTTGTAGGGATAGATATATCGGCCTAGCACAATCGTGGCAATGGTGGAACCGATCACGCCCATGGCCTGCACAAACACGCGGGATGCACCCCAGAAGCGCCCTCGATGGCTGATTGGGATGATGGTGGCCATCAGTTCCTGCCAGGGCAGCGCCGAAAAGCCGCCGCCTATTCCGCGCAGGACCATCAGCCCCAGCAGCAGCGCGATGGCGGTCTGTTTGGTGATATGCGGGATAAGTAATGCCAGGATTGGCATGAAGATGTATGGAATGCGCTCGACTGCCCCCATTTTGAGGGTAAAGGGCAGCTTCATGCGCTGGCGGGAGACAATCCCGGTAAAAAAGATTTGCGGCAGATACCAGGAAGCCCACAGGATGGCCGGCACCAGGCCGATGATGAAGGGTGAATCCGTCAATGTGGCCGTGAACACGGTCATGATCGTACCCATGCTCACGAAGGCGTCCGCGAAAACGAAGAAAGAGACGTCCGCTGTGTTGTAGATGACGTTGTGCTTGAATTCCCTGGCCACCGCCGGGGCGACGTTATCCTCCGGGCAAATGCGCAGAAAATTAGAAAGTTGCGATTTCAAACGATTAATCATGTTGTGTCTAAGAAATCAATTATACGGTTAAAGAGGTGATTCCCTCCAGAATTTGCCTTGCACTGATGGCACTTCGACTGTACTTTGAATCATCAGGTTGTTTTTCCTCCCACCATGTTGTTAAAGTAGGGAACGCAGAAATGCGTTCCGGGATTGTGTTTGGGTTGTCGTAGGGGCTGCCTGAGCATAACAAAGCCTGCCCGAGAACAGAATGGGTGAGCCTCGCAATAGAAGCTCGGATCACCCCTACTAAGACCCCTACGTAGGGTGAGGTTGGCCCGTCTTTGGTCAACCCACCAAAAGATCAAACAATATCGTCAAACGTCAGGTTCAAAACCGGAACCTGACCTACAACTATATTTTTAAGGTAGCGAACGCAGAGATGCGTTCCGGGTTACATTCACCCGCGTGTCATCCTGAGCTGGTTTGCGAAGGATCTGCTAGAATCAACTCGCAACTAGAAGATGCTTCGGTGCCTTCAGCATGACAAGCAAATAATTCAGTCATTGCGAGGAGCAACAGCGACGAAGCAATCTGTATTTAGGAGAAGACAAAGCCAGATTGCCGCGCAAAAGAGGCTCGCAATGACGAATCGGGCGGTTTTAGTGGTAGGGGAACGCAAAAACGCGTGCCGGAATAATTTTCACCCGGATTGTCATCCTGAGCTGGGTTACGAAGGATCTGCTAGAACCAAATCTCTGCTAGAAGATGCTTACTCTATGCTGCTATGTAGCGCGAGTACGGTTCCCAGTCACTTTGTTCAGCATGACAAGAGAAATGTGTGGTCATTGCGAGAAGCGTAAGCGACGAGGCAATCTGTATTTAGGAGAAGACAAAACCAGATTGCCGCGCAAGTGAGGCTCGCAATGACGAATCGGGCGGTTTTAGTGGTAGGGAACGCAGAAATGCGTTCCGGAGTTATATTTACCCGGATTGTCAACCTGAGCTGGGTTGCGAAGGATCTGCTAGAACCAAATCTCTGCTGGAAGATGCTTCGGTGCCCTCAGCATGACAAGTAAATAATTCAGATCAAGCAATAGCGCCAAACGTCAGGTTCAAAAGCGGAACCTGACCTACCACTTATCTTTGTTGGGTTACGCTCCGAAGGGTCTTGATAAAATTTCTCCTTACGTCGCTCCACCCAACCTACAAATGAAAAACCGCTACCCGTTCTGCTCCAAAAAGCGCCAAACTTCGCCGGCCATTGGGATGGCGGCCTGGGCTCCCAACTTGGTGCAAGCCAGCGCCGCGGCGGCCTGGGCGTAGCGGATGGCCGTGGGCAAATCATCGCCGACCATGCGTCGGTAAGCGAAATAGCCTGAAAAGGTATCCCCCGCGCCGGTGGAATCCACCGCGTCAACCCTAAAACCCGGCACAATGCGCGCCTGGCCCGCTTCCAAATAGGCCACCCCCCGGGTGCCCAGGGTGATCAAAGGCTCACGCACGCCCATGCCCTTCACACAGTTCAGGCCGGCTTCAAGATCTGCCAGGCTATCAAGCTGCTGGTGGGCATAAAACTCATACTCCAACTGATTGGGGGTAAAGTAGTCCACCCCGGCAAGCAGACCCTCAGGGTAAGCGATTGCAGGCGCCGGGTTGAGAAAGATGGGTATCTGCCCCTTGCAGAGCGCAAGCGTCTGGGCAATGGTTTCCACGCGGATCTCATTTTGCAGCAGCACCGCATCGCAGGCCAGAATCTGATCTTGCAACGACTGCACCTGCCGCGCTGAAAAAGTGTCATTTGCCCCGCTGGCCAAAATAATGCGGTTATCCGCGCCTTCCACAAAAATGAAGGCCAGGCCAGTGGCTGCCTTGGGGTCGGTTAGTATGCCATCGATATTGATGCCGTTGGCGAGGAAGTTGTCTTTCACAATGGCGGCGTAAGGGTCGTTACCGACCTGCCCGAACATGGCCACTTCCGCGCCGGAGCGGGCGGCGGCCACCGCCTGATTGGCGCCTTTGCCGCCGGGCGCCTGCACGGTTCCGCGCGAGCGCAAGGTTTCGCCCAGCACAGGCATCCGCTCCACCACCAGGGTGATATCCAAATTCATGCTGCCGACAACCGCAAGTTTCATTTCAAGTCACCGAGGCTTCCATAATACAGATGGTTCAATACAGATTAGCATTAATATAGAAGATGGATGAGCTCATCTGTCGAAAAATTGACAAAATACTGGCCGACGTCCAGGCCCTGCAAGGCATGTTTCAG
>DATIUL010000140.1:0-2619 GCA_035466865.1 Anaerolineaceae bacterium
GCTGAGATTCATCCATAAACTTTCCTCGTAGGAAATGATGTGATTTAATCAGCGAACGGTCGAAAAATGTAAATTAACTACAGCCTGAATTCTATGGTGAAATACCATCGGGGTCAAGAGATATACGCAATATTTTAGACGGGTTTTATGGAGTCGTTGGCCGCGACTTACTGACATAGGCTTTCAAGTTTTCTATTTATCCCGAACGAACGTGAGTGGTCTGTGTTTTCCGACTGAAACACGAAAATTCCTTGCTCCAATCAGAATCACAAGATGATTGTCATCCTGAGCTGGGTCGCGAAGGATCTTCTAGAAGTGAATCTCAACTGGAAGATGCTTCGTTGCGCTCAGCATGACAAAAACTGAAGGATAAACATCACTGAGCATAACAAAATTGACTAATTTGCACCTTGAAAGTTTGTAAAGAATCATTTTACCTATGCTCATACAAAGATTACTTGCTTCAGTTGGAAGGACAAAACAAAAAGAGGATATGCAAAATGGCTAATAACGAGAAGTGGCTGTTATTGCTCGAAGCTGATTTCCCAAACGTGAACGTGAGCGGGCTCTTTTTCGTCGATGCTCAGGATGCTAATGGTCAGCTTACTGACATCCTCTACCTTGCCAAAAACGACCGGTAGCTGCCGAATGCTTTGCGATAATTGCTCCACTGAAGCCTGATACTCCACCTGGCTGCCATCCGGCCTGGTAATAACCACGGTGATTTGGGTTGCCGGCGAGCCGATGGTGGATGTGACCTGGCTGATCTTCACAGGCACAGGGAATTCAAGTTTTATGACAAAGGGGTTTGCCTGCAGCGTGCGGGTGACCGAACGTTCATCGTTATCAAAGGCTGAGATGATCTTGCCCAAGTCGATGCGTGAGAATTCCACCGGTACATCTTGCCCAAGTAACGGGATTGTATCGTTCATCGGTTTACGCAGTTCAACTGCTTCCTGCTCGAAAACAGCCTCGACATTATCCACATAGGCCAGTTTTATGAAGTAAAAGCCGGGTCTGCCGTCGGGCCAGTTAAGGATATTTAGGATTTCCGGCGGTTTAAATTTGCCGCTTTTTTGCAGGTTATCGACCTCTTCAGGGGTAAGCACAAAAATAGTTTTCTCGCCGATTGGTAGAAGATTGCTAATGAATGAATTAATGGAATTGAATTTGACGGGCAAAGAATCACCCAGGAAAAAGCGGCCGATGACATCAGTGTTATTTGCCCAGGAGGGCGTGATGACCACCCTGGCTTGCGGGTCAACGGCCAGCTGGTCCTTGATCTCGCCAAAAACCTGCTTTCCGCCCCATTGCATACCGTAAAGCGTGTAATCGGTATACCAGGTGGGACCGTTATGCAGGGAATCGTAGGTCATCCAGCCGCTTGAAAGTGCCAGCAAAACCACCAAAGAAACAAGCACAGGCTTTAGAGAATTGGTTTTTGACTGGACGAATTCCAGGAGCCAACCCATACCAAGGCAAGTGAGGTAGGCAAAAGGAACCACCATCATCATCAAGCGGGTGATACTGGGCTCTACCAAAGCGGCGCCAGTCGGAGCGGCGAAAAACGCAACTAAAAGAACCCGGTTTTCTGGTTTTGGCCATCTTTTGAATGCCTGCCAAACGCCCAAAGCGACGAAGGGGAAGAATAGGCTGGGCATGTGACCCCAACCGAGCATCAAGTGGCGCACAAGGTCTTGCTTGTTGTAGAGGAACCAATAGCTGGGGTCAAAACCACGTAGGTAACGTCCGAGGAAATAAAGCAGTTTTTGACCAATACTGAGAGTTGGTTCAAGGATGTAGGAATGCAGCAGGTTGAGGTGCTGTTTGATAGCTTCCTGGTGGGTTTGGCGGAACCAGAGATCGGGAGCCGCCAAGAGCCCTAATAAGAGCAGTCCCTTAAACAGCGTAGCTTTGTCCTGCCAATGGTAGCGGAAATCAATGACCAAAAGAAGCAAGCCACTGACCAGCATCACCATTTGCATGGGTGTGTAAGCGTAAAAAGCCAGGGCGCCAAATAGCAGGGATAGATAAAGAAATTTTCGATTCTGCAGCCGGTATTTTAGATAAAAATAAAGGAAGAGCGCGAACATGCTTGCGCCCAGGGTGGTTTCAAATGCTGTGCGGGAGTGCAGGAACCAGGTTGGGATGGCAGAAACGACCAATGGAGCGAGCCACCAATATTTGAACTTGAAGATATCCTTGAGAGCAAACGCCAGGCTAAGGGGAAAGACCAGCGTAACCAGGGCGGCAAAACCGCGGGTTATGATGACGGAACGCTGCAGCAGAGCCGGGATCATTTGCCAGTATACAGAAAGCCCAAGGTTGTATTGGCCGCCATTCTGGAAATAGGCAGGCAGGAAATTGCCCATTGGGTCTTTGAATCCGTTTCGAATCAAGTCGAAGGCAGACATGGTCTGGATGGCTTCGTCACAGAAGAAGTAAATCGGAAATTGGTCAATATTTATGAGGCGTGTTAGCAGATAGACCAACATACCTGCGATAAATGCCCAACTCTGCCATGGAAGACTCAGCCTCAGCAAGCCAGGCAGGTGATTGTTTTGGCTTTGGGTCGCCTCCGGGTTGAAAGTTTTAAGGGATTCTGTTTCCAGAGCATGA
>DATIUL010000141.1:0-9037 GCA_035466865.1 Anaerolineaceae bacterium
TAGGTCAAAGCTCCAGTTGGGCAATAAGCCACACAGGCTCCGCAGGATTCACAGCGGGCTGTGATCATGTCCTGATCTGTTCCGGCCGAAATATGCGACTCAAAGCCTCTCTCAGCAGTTCCCCAAACGAAACGGCCCTGAACTTCTGCGCAAGCCCTGACACAGCGCGTGCACAAGATGCACTTGTTTAGGTCAACAAAGACAAAAGGATTGGGGTCTGAATCAACCTGATAACGAGGTTCTGAGGCCATCAGGCTAAAGGGATCGAGGCCATAATGACGTGCCCATTTAAAGAGTTCGTTTTCAGAATCGTCGTGCGTATAACCACTGTCATAATAAATGCTTAGAAGTAGCTTCAATACGGTTTGGCGGGCACTGGTGAGTACCTCATTTTCAGTTTGCACTTCCATGCCTTCAGTGACTGGGGTCATGCAGGCAGTGATCAGTCCTTTGGCGCCCTTAACGTTAACCAGGCACATTCTGCACGCGCCAGTGGGTGAAAGGTCTTTATGACGACAGAGAGTTGGGATGGTAATGCCTACATCCTCCGCAGCCTGAAGAATCGTCTTGCCCGGATCGGACTGAACCTCGACACCATTGATAGTTAGATTAATCATTTGCCTTCTTTCCAATCAGAGATCCAGAAGAATCATCTTGATTATGGGTAAATACTCAGGCTCTACTTTTGCTTGCGCAGATAGATAAACCAATACATAGCGCCAACGAATAATGCCCCACCAATCAAGTTTCCAATTGTGACCGGCAATAAATTGCGCACAAAGAAGTTTCCTATGGTCAGGTTGCCAAAATCCCCAGCCTTAGTGACGAACTCGGGATTGGTCCATTTAATAAGAAGCCCGATGGGAATGAAGTACATATTAGCAACACTGTGTTCAAACCCTGCTGCCACGAAAGCAGTGATCGGAGGAATGATTGCCAGGATTTTTCCTGCTGTGGTCCGGGCGGAGAAGGACATCCAAACAGCAAGACAGACCAACAAGTTGCACATAATCCCCAGGCCTATCGCAGACCAGAAATCAAGCCCAGCTTTTGTGTTGGCTATGGTTAATACCGTCTTCCCGAGAGCACCCCCGGCAAGGAGATATTGTTTTGACAACAACATCACTAATGCAATAATGAGCGAGCCAATCAGGTTACCCAGATAAACAACACCCCAATTGCGCAGCATCTTAGCCACTGTAACCTTTTTAGCCAGTACAGCCATAAGAATCAGATTGTTGCCTGTGAAAAGCTCAGCACCAGCAACCAGGACCAGAATGAGTCCGACTGTAAAAATAAGACCTTTGAGCAAGGAGTTCACTCCAAAAGGAAAATCAGGTCCGTTTGTCGCGACAGTGGTTGCCAGGATAGCGCCTAAAGCAATATAGGCACCACCGAAAAGTGCCAGAAAGAACATCGTCCAGAAGTCAAGGTTAGCTTTTTTGATTCCAATGTTTACTGTTTTTGCTGCTATCTCAGCCGGACTTAAATCATCGGTTACTACTGTGTTCTCGGCCATATAATACCTTCCATACTCAAATCTGATTGATGAAGTTCACTTTTTTAGGCGTGCATTGGACAATTACCTGCAGGGCAAACGCCCAATTTAATATGGGCTTCCACCTCATCTTTGAAGTGTTCCAGCATGTCGCGAACAGGTGTGCCTGCGGATTGTCCCAACCCACAATTGGAAAGGTCAAAAAGATTAATGCTGAGCCGCTTTAATTCCTCGAGATCCTCCAATTTCCCAGCACCGTTGGTGATTCCCTCGAGGAGATCGTACATCCTTTTTGTACCGATTCGGCAGGGGGTGCACTTTCCGCAAGACTCAACACAGAAGAAATTGGTAAGCACCTTAACGATATCGACGATGCAATTATCCTCATCGCAAATGAGCAAAGCGCCAGATCCAAGCGAGAGACCGGCTTTTTTGTAAGAATCAAAGTCCATTGGGGTGTCCTGCAGGATGGCAGGGATGATCGAGCCGCTTGAGCCACCGGTCTGCGCGAACTTCAAACCAGCTTTCTTCATGCCTTTGGCATAGATGGTAATTATTTCCCGAAGCGTGATGCCCATTGGTACTTCGATCAGACCGGTGACGTTCACGTTGCCTAACATGGTATACACCTTGGTTCCGGGGCTGGATGCCGTTCCAAAACCGCGATACCACTGAGCACCATTACGCAAGATAGCAGGGATATTTGCCAGGGTTTCCACGTTATTTATTAAGGTTGGCTTTCCCCACAGTCCTTCCGTGGTTGGATAAGGAGGACGAGATCGCGGTTCACCACGTTTACCTTCAATTGATTCAATCAAGGCAGTTTCTTCACCGCAGATGTAGGCACCAGCACCTGCATGGATATGAATGTTGAAATTGAAGTCGGATTTGAGAATCTGTTCACCCAGAAAACCAATGCTGTAAGCTTGCTGGATGGCTTTTTCAACGTGTTCTATTGCCAGCTGGTATTCGCCTCTTATGTAGATATAACCCTCATCAGCCCCGACCGCGTAACCGGCAATCAGCATGGCTTCGATGATAGCGTGGGGGTCGCCTTCCAGTACCATTCTGTCTTTGAAAGTTCCAGGTTCGCTTTCATCAGCGTTGCAGACGACGTATTTTTTATCACCTGCCGCTTGTTTAACGAAGCCCCACTTCAGTCCTGTAGGGAACCCCGCGCCTCCACGGCCCCGCAATCCAGACTCTTTAATCGTGGCGATGACATCATCTGGAGACATGCTTAGCGTGTTTGCCAAACCAACATAACCTTCGGCACCGAGGTATTGCTCGATACTGTCGGGGTCGATCAGCCCTACGTTCTTAAGCACAATGCGGTTTTCAGCAGGAAGAGTTCCTTTCCTGACCGTAAGCCAGGCAATTCGGCCTGAAAGTAATTTCGCGGGCGCACGTTTCTCTTCGACGATGTAGCCTTTGTAAAGGTGTTCTTCCACCAATCGGGGCACATCAGAGACCGAAACGGGGCCATAAATGACTGCTTCAGGGTATACGATGACCAATGGTGACACATAACTTTGACCAATATCACTTGCGAATGAAACTGAGACTTCTTCTTCGAGTCCAAATCTTTGCAGGTGATGAACGAAAGCATCAAAGATTGCTTCTGAACCCCTGGTTTTGGATTGCGGGTCGTTGGATATGAGAACAAGAGAGCGGACTTTGGTCAAGGGATCTCCTATTCGTAATGTTCAAGTATGCTGGATAAATGATCTGAGGTGACATTTCCGTAGGTGTCTGTGTCGATCAGGACAACTGGTCCAATGCCACAGACCCCCAGGCAACTGGTTGTTAAGAAAGTCCAGCGGTTATCAGGACTTGTCTGACCGGGTTCAATTTGCAGAATGTCCTTAAGCGCCTGAAATACCTCCCGGCCTCCAGCCACGTGACATGGAGCACTTTCACAAAACTGGACGACGTGACGACCATGAGGCTTGGTCATCAGCATGCGATAGAAAGTGGCTACCGCAAAAATCTGACTTGGTTGAATATTTGTCCGCCGAGCAATTTCATTGACTGCTGAATTGGAGATGTAACCACATTCATTAGAGATTTTCTGGAGGATGGGGATAAGGTCAGCGCGCGTACAACCGATCTCATCAATTATTTGGTTGACCAGGATCAATGTGTCCTGGACTTCACTGCAGTTCACCGGCATAGATTACCTCCGTTTATGAGAGATTAAGCTAACCTTTTACTACATAATTGGCGACAATCTGACCGTGCCTGATGTGCTGATCCATGATAAATCGCGCGATACTTGGCGACACCTTACCATACGTAACTTTGTCTTGACCTGGGATATTCACCACGACAACAGGCTCATACGAATCTATCCCCAGATTGCCTGTTTGACGAACCGTGATTCCTTCAATTTTTTTCTCTTCAATGAAATCCAGAATTGCCCGCAAGGTATCTCGTGCGCCAGCTGCTATCCCGACGGTTCCCATACCAACTACAATTTCAATACTTCCCCCAGGTTCCTTGCTTTTTAAGGACACCCGAGCTTCCTCGCAAATCCGTTTTAACTCTTCCAATGATTTGCTGCTTTGAACCATCTTGCCTCCTCATTGCGTTGCTATAAGAAAAGGAAGGTAATTATCGGGAAAGGTGATAAATCGCTCTGCCAAGGGTTCTTATCGCCCATTGCGAAGAAACACACAAGCAGTTGACTTACATTAATATATGAAATTCAATTTATAAGGACACAATTTAATAAGGACAATATCAAAAAGTTTACTGCACTAAGAATATTCCTAAGAATGATCCTTGTCAAGGCTAAAACCATTGCCTATTGCCTACCAGGCAGATAACTTATAAAATTAGAAGGTCAAATCGATAGAGGAGAATAAGATGATCCCAAAAACACAGTTGTTAGCAGATATTAGTACCGAGTGGAACCGTCTGAAAGTCTTGCACCAGAGCGGTGGGCAGGCGGACCTGTCCATTTCCGAAAAGTACGTGCAAGCGGGCTGGAGTACTGGTAAGAAAGAATTAACTTACGAAGCCTCCGTATTCGCAGATGAAGCGGAAGGCACTGTGTACATGTGGGAAATGACCAAAGAAAAGGGCTCAGGTTTTTCATTCGGGGGATCGTCTGAAAGCTCCTTCCAATCAGGGACAACCCTCTTCCGTAAAGTGAAGAGCATCCAATACGGCCCCGAAGGCAAGGTTCTCGAATATGAACTGGATCTGGGAGCAATCCCAAAAACAGTCAAGACCATCGCCAAAGAGGGCGGCTGGAAGTTTAAGACCGTGCTCTCAAAAGCAAAGGCCTCTTACAAGGCGTAACCATTGGTCTCTGAGGGCAATTTGTCTCGATACCAGGGACGAATTCTAACCACGTAATCGAAAAAACCCACTCCACTGCAGCTATCCAAACTGCAGTATTTCCAGTTTTCTTCCTTAAACACTTTCATAAGAGAGCGGTTTTAATTGTAAAACTATCCCAAAAAACAGAATTATGGATTGGGTTATAATGCCGGTGCTATGGAACGAATAATAACTTCGAGTGACTTCCGCAGGAAGATCACCGTTAAAACAATGTGGCAAAAACCTTGGATCTACTTTGGGGTCTTCTTCTCCCTACTAGTTATTTCAGTTGCCAGTTACCGGTATATCCCCTTTGTGCAGGATCACGCCTACTACTATGTGGCTACTTACTCTGCCAAGATACGCAACTTTCTCTACCCACCTGGCAGCAAAACCTTTGTGCCCAAGGGTCAGAATGATCCAATAGCTGTGGGAGTATCCAACACGCAAACGGCTCTGGCTCCAACCGCCACTTCCACCCCGACACCAACGGATGAGCCAATCATTTCGGCTACACCGGCACCACCAACGCCCTCTCCCACACCAACAATTACGCCTACGCCAATTCCAGATAAGGCAAGTGTTCGTGGGGTTGTTTTCCAAAAACAAACCTTCAATAATTGCGGCCCGGCATCCCTGGCCACATACCTGACGTTCTGGGACAGACCCCATACGCAGAAGGAAACAGAGAAGATTCTTAAACCGCGGCGTGAAGATCGTAACGTCATGCCCTACGAAATGCTGGATTACGTGCAATCGCAAACCGATTTGATTGGTTTTGTGCGTTATGGTGGGCGGCTGGATATCATAAAAAAATTTATCGCTGCAGGCATTCCCGTTCTGATCGAACGCGGTATGGATGCCCCCGAAGGCTGGATGGGTCATTATGGCCTGGTTTTTGCCTACGATGACAACCAGGGAACAATGAGTATTGCTGATACCTACTACGGCAATATCTCCATCGAATATGAGGAAGTGATGGACTATTGGACCCAGTTTGACAACATCTACCTGGTTGTCTTCCCCTCAGACCGCCTGGAAGAGGTTGAGGGAATCCTGGGTCCGCAGCAAGATGTAATCTATAACGAATCATATGCCCTGGATCAGATTACCAGGCGGATTAATAGTATTGAAGACCAACGCCAACAGTTCTTTGCCTGGTACAGCCGCGGCAGCATTTTGGTGCAGATGAAGGATTTTGGCACTGCTGCAACGTCTTTTGATAAAGCCTTCGAGATTTATGACAAACTTGAACCTGCGGACAGGCCATATCGCATTCTTTGGTACCAGACTGGGCCTTTCTTCGCCTATTACTATATGGGCCGTTACACCGACACCCTCAACCTGGCTTTGATGACCCTGGATAAGGGAGTCAATTTCCTTGAAGAAAGCTGGGTCTGGGCGGCGCGCGCCAGCGCGGCCTTAGGTGACCGGGAAAAAGCAATATTCTATTACCGCCAGGCTTTGGTTTACCATCCGGATTGGTGGGTTGCCTCCGACGGGCTAAAAGCCTTGGGCGAAGAACCCTAAACCGAAACGATAGCGTAGATGACCAAAGCACATCTGCCCCAGATGGCAACGAAAAAAATCAGGAAGCTTGCCTTTTGGCGCCGCCCCTGGTTTTACCTTACCCTATTAGGCACTTTGGCTTTGGGGGCTTTTGCGATATACCAAATACCCGGAATGCCTGAACGTCTAAACTATCATTACAACCAGGCTCGGGCGAAGGTGTTTTATTTTTTCCGCCGCCCACAGGAACAAATCTTTCTACCTGGACAATCGGGTACCCAGGTACCTACGCTGGAAAGTGACCAGACTCCAGCAATTTCCATGCTTCCAACGCCAACGCCTCCTGCAAGTAACTTACCGGGCACTGAAGTGCCTCCAACCCTTTACCCAGCGCCAGAAATTGCATTGCCAACCTTAATGCCAGTACCTGATGTGTGTCAGATAAGTGATATTGAGCCTGAAAAACAGGGCATGAATAATTGCGGCCCAACAACTTTGGGAATCTATCTTCGATATTGGGGGATTGATACCGACCAAACTAAAATAGCAGGCTCCATCCACCAGGTAGCAGATGACCGCAATGTTGGTCTGGAAGAAATGCGCGATTATGTACTGGCGCAGACGGAACTTAAGGCAATTGTGCGTTTTGGCGGGGATTATGATTTGTTCCGGCGCCTGGTAAGCCAGGGTTTCCCGGTGATGTTGGAGCGTGGATTTTACACAGTAAGCACCAATGAATGGATGGGCCACTTTGGGTTGGTTACCGGGTACGATCAAGAGGCTGGAACAATTCACGTGCCAGATACCTACCTGGGGCATACCGATTTCAAAGAAGCAGACCTTGAACGTCTGTGGATGCAATTCGCCTATGCCTACTTACTGGTTTATCCCCCCGAAAAGGAAGCCGTCGTTCAGGAGATTCTTGGCGACCAATGGGATGAAGCTGTAAATGCCCGGCATACCCTGGAACTGATGCGCGAAAAAGCAAAGGCTGATTATGCGGAAAGCCAAGCGGAAGACCAATTTTTTGCCAAATTCGGGATAGGGGTTGCATTCCTTTTGACTGGCGACTCTACCCAGGCCGCTGTAGCTTTTGACGACGCCTTTACAGCCTACGCTCAGCTTCCGGCCTATAAACGACCCTTCAGAGTGATGTGGTATCAGTTTGGGCCATATGAAGCTTACTATGCCACAAGCCGTTATCAGGATTGTGTAAGCCTTGCCCAAAACACCATCGCCAACTCTGCCGCCTCAGGCCTCGAAGAGTCTTGGTATTGGCGGGGCAAGTGCACGGAGTCCCTGGGGGATGTGAGCTCCGCGGCTTACTTCTATCAAAAAGCACTTGATTGGCACCCAGGCTGGAAACCTGCCCAAGAAGCCTTGCAAGCACTGGAAGAAAAACCATAAAATCAAATCCCAAAAACGAAAATGCCTCAGCCAAGCAAGGGCCGGCCGAGGCATTCATTAGCGGCGATAAACCCTAAAGCAAGCCATCCTCGTCAATAAAGGGCAGAAGCGCGCGCAAGAGCTTCATGTTGCCCTTCTGCATCTGAACCTTGGCAATCTGTGTCAAATCCTTGGAATTCATAAAAGGAGCCAGAGCTTTGAGATATTTAGACTGGTCTTCTGGGTCAATGCGGGTAGCCAGAGCGCCTATTGTTTCAGCACTGAGGAAGGGTGCCAGTGTGGCCAGTTTTTTGGCATGCTTGCCAGAGTCGAAAATCTTCAAGGCAACCTGGTCCAGATCTTTTTCATCCAGAAAAGGTGCCAAACTTGCCAGGCGGTCGAAATCTTCACCTTGCAATGCTTCCTGAGCATAGGAACCCAGGTGTTTGCTGTCGAGGAATGGTGCTAGTGCGCTAAGCGCTTTCAGGCTTTTCTTAGTGGAATCCTGTTTGTCAATGAACTCCCCCAAAAATTTCTCATCCAGAAATGGAGCCAGGGGGACGATTTCAGAAAGGTCTTCAATACGTGCTTTTTCCATTTCTTTCGCCAGTCGCGCTGTGCTGATGAAAGGTGCCAGGGCTTTTAATACCTCAATGCTGACGTTTTCTTCCTGGCTGTTTTCCACCGCTTCCTCCAGTTGGGAAGGCTTGAGCATCGGCGCAACCTCAACCACTTCTTCCATTTTAATTTCCGGATCCTTATTGACAACTTTTTCAACAATTCTGGATTGTGCTTCAGAACCCAGCAGTTCTTCGATTGAAACACCCAGGATGCGGGATAGGTCGCCTAGTTTACCAATATCGGGCATTGTATTGCCGCGTTCCCAGTTGCTCACCGCCTGGAAGCTCACCAGCATCTGGTCGGCCAGTTCCATCTGGGTCATGTCTTTTGCTTTTCGCAACTCGGCGATGCGAGCACCAATTCTTCTTGTATCAAACATTTTTTGCTCCTTCGATTTTGATACTCGCATTGTAGGCTTTCTTGCCCCTAAATACTATCAATTAACGCTTGAATTGGGTAGATTCTAGCCTTGCTTGAGTGCATTACTGATGGTATGGGTAATCTTAATAATCATCAAGAGCCTTTTTTATGAGAGCTTAAGCGTTTGCACTATGCAGTTGTAAAATGCCAGTCAAAATCCTTGGGCTTCCCAGTGGGGGGAAGCTGGCACGCAGTGCCCGATGAGGGGATCTTTACGTTGATGACACATCAACCAATATACCCTCAACCCCGCTTCGCGGACCCTCCCCCAAAAAT